>NZ_QDKL01000003.1:300000-600000 GCF_003346865.1 Halobacteriovorax vibrionivorans
TAGTTACCAAGGACAGAAATGAGTGCAATACATGGTCGAATAAAAAAACTCTATCGACATAAGAAAAAGTGGGCCAGAAAAAATCAAATCGATTCCTATCGACTCTACGATCGAGATATTCCTGACTTCCCATTTATTGTCGATTGTCATGGCCCATATTGCGTGATTTATCGAAGAGAGATTGATCGAATTGATGAGAAGAAAAATCATCTCCCACTACTCATTGATGCCTTAATCAATGAATGTGAGTACAGTGAAAAGAATATCGTTATCAAAGAAAGAAAAGTTCAAGACGAAACTTTTCAATACACAAAAGAGAGCACACACCAAGATCTTGTCTTTAACTCAAAAGAAGGTGAAATTCAGTTTAAGTTAATTCTTAATCGCTATATTGATACTGGTCTCTTTTTAGATCATAGGCCCCTTAGACAGAAACTAGCAAATGAACAGCTAGAAGATAAAAATGTCTTAAATCTATTTTGCTATACAGGAAGCCTCTCTGTTGCCTCTGCCCACGCTGGTGCAATCGTTACCAGCGTTGACATGTCTAACACCTATCTTAATTGGGCAGAAGATAATTTTAAATTAAATGATATCGATCCGAACAAGCACAAATTTATAAGAGAAGATGTCTTAAAGTATTTAGCACATAACGCTCAAAAGGTTTTAAAAGAAGAAGAAAAATACGATCTCATCATCCTCGATCCTCCATCAATGTCTAAATCAAAGAAAATGGAGAAGCTCTTTGATATTCAAAGTGATCATGTTGAACTTATAAATAATTGTGCAAAGCTTTTAAAGAAAGATGGGACTCTCTATTTTTCAAATAATTTACGCAGCTTTAAGCTTGATGAGAGTGTTCAAGAATCATTTGACGTCAAAGACCTCACCAAATGGAGTATTCCACAAGACTTTCACGATGCAAAAATACACAAGCTGTATAAAATAAATTTGCACTGCTAGATTTTGTCCATATAATGGTAATACATGAGTTTAAAACTTCTCTTTCAATTGATTACAACATTAATTATTTGCACCAATATAATGGCAGCAACGGTCTTAATAGACCCAGGACATGGGGGTGAAGACTGTGGAGCCAAAGCAAAAGTGTGGAAGAAGAAAAAGCTAAAGGTAGTTTGCGAAAAAGATATCGCACTAAAAATTGCAAAAAAACTCAAAAAGTTTATCAATGAAACAAAAAGGCATCGAGCCTATTTAACAAGAACTCTCGACACAACAATCACCCTACAAAAAAGGGCCGATATGGCCGACATAATAAAGGCCGATATTTTCATTTCAATTCACTTAAATGCAGCAACAGATAAGAGCTCAAATGGCTTTGAAACTTATTATTTAAATAATCATAAGGATGCGGCAATAACAAAGATTGAAAATGTCGAAAACCGAGATCTTCACGGCAAAGAAGTTGTTATCAATAATATTCTTACAGACCTTGTTGTTGAAAGAGTTGCTCCAGAATCAAAAAAGCTTGGAGAAAATGTTCACGGAGAACTAAGTAAACTCTTAACAAAGAATTATAAAATGAAAGACCGAGGCTTAAAACCAGGTCTCTTCTATGTTTTGGCCCTTTCAAAAAGACCTTCAATTCTCTTGGAGGCTGGTTTTTTAACAAATAACTCTGAAGCTAGTTTGGTATTGGATAACTGGTTTCACCACCTTTATGCAAAGTACGCTGCAAAAGGTATTATTAGCTACTTAGACTCCATATCAGGCCCTAACCTCTTTTAATTTATTTTTCTCAAAAAAACTTTCGTTAAATACTCAAGTATTACCCATACATAGCCGAAAAGTTTAACGAAATGTATCGATATATCATTATTGTTTTAACATTCATTCTACAATTGAACTTCGCCTACGGTGCGCAGACTTCAACATGTGTGGTTCAAAAAGAATCAACAGTGAGCAATAGTGTTCGAGATATCTGTAGTGCAACCTTAATTGATCAACACAATATTCTATTTGATCCTTCTTGCCAGGGCGGCGTAAACCCTAGAAGTAGAAGAAATCAAAGATATATCGTAAGCTGTGCCAATGGATTAACGTCATTTAAACTTCCAAGAATAAACACTTTTCGTCCTAAAAGAAGTTCCACATTATTCACATTTGAAGATGAGCTTCCTTTCATCCCGACAAAGCATTCTAATCAAGTCGATAATTCAACATTAGCAAATTGTTTTATTGAAACCCACAAAAGACAAATTCCTTTAAGAAGTAACAGGCTCAAAGATGATACAAGAAATTTAAATTTTCAAAAAGATTTAAGTAATGCTCCTGTCTATTGTAAGAGTACGAATGATGACGAAGTTGTACTCATGGGTACATTAGATGAGAATGGTCATTTCAAGGACATTGATAGTTTAAATAATGAGTTCTCAATTGAATCTGACTTTAAGGTAAATTTAGATACAAGTAATTACGAACAAGATTCAATATCAGAAATATGTCACGGTGCTTATCAGTGTGTAAGTGAATTAATTGAAGATGTAAATCAGCTTAATAAAGACTTAGATGAAATATTAAAGCGCTTTTCAAACAAACAAATAGAAGAAGAACGTCAACAACTTGCACGAGATTTTCAAGAACTTGAAGCAAAATGTCATCGAACAAATGTAGAGGCCAGAATCGATTACAATACAGGTAATGACGCCGGAATGGGTGATAAAGCAATGGGTGCTTTAGAAAAAGGTGTTATTGGTGTCTTTAGGGCCATTGAAAGCGTTAACCCATTTGATGATGAAGACTTCTTACTAAGTCAATTTAAAAACACTGAAGCAATTGCACAGAACTTAAGTGAAGCAGAGATCAAAGCAACTTTTGATAAAGTTAACCAGCTTGATCTATCTAACTTTGAGAAAATACGAGAATTGGCCCTTGCCTACTCTGAAACGGTAGTTCATAAGGTTCTTGATGAAATGGGAACTTTTGAAACTGCACAAGAAAAAAACGATTTTCTAAAATCGTATATGGATGATTTTAAAGTATGTCTTTCAAAAACAATAAACTCTTCCCAAGTTAAAGAATGTGCAAATACTTTCACTAATAATATTTCAACGGCCATTGGTGAAGTTGAATTAGATCGCCAAATTGGACTAAATTTTTCACCAGAAGATGATCTCTCTTCTTTAAAACTTAAAGCAAAGAATAAATATCTGGGTTGCCTTGATAAAAACTTAGGTAAATTTGAAAAAATAATTGATGCCACTGCAACTGTTAAAGGATGTGTTTACCAGGGAATGATAGCAAGTTATCAAGAAACAAGAAGAACTCGCTTAAACGATACCCTAAAGTCATACACTGGAAGAGATGATAATAGAGAGATTGTAACTTCCATCCTTTCAAAGACAAATACATGTCGATTTGCACCTGTGATAAACAAAGCAGATCACAATGACAGAGACTACCTTGCTTTAGCTCAAATGAGCACTGATAGTTTTACCAATGAAATAAAAGACTGCATCGATGGATTACAAAGAGTAGCAGCTGGTGATGTTGTTGAAATTGCCGTTAGAACAAATCAACAAATCGTAGAAAATTTAAGTGCAGATGAAGCGCAACTACTGTCTCAAGAACTAAAAGATATTCATCTAAGAGCATGTATGGAGGCACGTAAGACGAGTGATGGAAATGAATGTGCAAAATTCGTTACGGCCATGGCAACACTAACAGCTGCGGAATCAATTTTAAGAAATGAGTTTGAATCACAATTTGAAGACTTAAACCTACCACAACAAAGAAGAGATGAATTAACAGATGAAATAATCGAACAATACCAAGCTTGTGCACAACGTACAAAAGAAGAATACTACAAAGACTTAACAAAAGAGCCAAATGAGAAGTTAGTAAACAACTGCTTAACAGGTGCCATTAAAAAGCTATCTAGTAGTATCTTAGAAGACAGTATAAATAAGGCAACAGCAGAAAAAGATATCGATGTGTCTCTCGTATCCAGAGCAGTTGACCGTCAGAAACTAGAAAGACTAAAAACAGAGATTAAAAAATGTTTTGATGAGGGCCTAGGAAAGTATGAAACAATGAGTACTTACCAAGAAAACCTCAATAAAGAGATTGAAAATTGTACCTTTAAAACGCAAAAAACAGTTATTGAATCAATCGCACAAGAGATGGCCTCAGATAAGATTGGAGACTTTGGTTTAAGCGAGAATAAGACTAACGAAGTTAGACAATTAATCTCTAGTCATATCAATGCAAGTACTCCACTAGATATGGATGAAAGAATTGATACTCTAACTCCTCTACTGATAAGAAATGTCGCATCGGAGGCCATTGAGGGAACAGTAAGTGACTTTAAGTCAACAATGACAAAAGAAGAATATGAGACAAAGCGTGATCAAATTCAAGACCAATTAAATACATGCCTTGATAAGGTTATGTCTGAAAATGAAAAAGATACTTCTTTTAATGCTACTGATGCATCAAATATTTGTATCTCTGTTACAGCTAAGGATGCCTTTATTACATTAGCACCAACTATAATAGAAGAGTCGATCGCACCTTTATTTAATTCAGAGCCACAAAAAGTTCTAGACTTAACAAATCGTGCAAAGAGAAATGTCATGCCTTGTCTTGCAAGAATTAAAGATGATGAAAACGCACAAGCTAATGCTGAAAAATGTGTTATTGATGAATTACCACAAATTGCGACAACAATAGCATCTCAACTATTAGGAGATCTTAATAGTTTTGCAAATAAAGATGGAAGACAACCATCACTACTCGCTTCTAATAGCTACCAAGAATTTGAAAAGTGTCTTATACGTCTTGAGTCTCCTTCACTTAGCGAGGCTACTGAGAATATGAATGATTGTATAAAAGATCTTGAAAGAGGCGCTAAAACTGAATTACAAAAGCGATTTGTCCATGTTTATGGCCAAAACAACCCAAGAGAAATTAATGAAGTTATCGATCTTATCCTACAAATTCCAGGAGAAGATAAAGCACAAGAATATAAAAGTAATGAAGAGACTTCAGGAACTCCTAATAGTGAATTGATTTCAACACTTGAGCTTCTTGGGGAAACGATGAAATATTCTTGCGACAATAATACAGCTGTCTGTCAGCAGCATATTTATAACGCAAAGATTTCACTCACAAGGCATTTTCAAAATAATCCAAATGCTACAACACAAGAAAATACGCAAGCTTTTATGAATAGCCCTATCATGGACAACGTCATCGCTTCTCAAATAGGAATGACTCTTAATGAAACTTTTAAAACAGAGTTAAACGAATATAATGATAGCTCTAACCTTCTTAATAGAAAGATTGACGAGATTACAAATAATCGCATGTTAACTAATATTTTAGCAACGCCTGAAGGTAGGGAATTAAAATCATATATATTTGATAAAATTGAAAAGGGTGAATTAGATAATCTGGCCGAAGACACAAGACTTAGAGAGCTATTGGCCGAGGCCCTAACAAAAGATACTGGAGAAGGATCATTTGGAGATGGACTTGCTGAAGGCCTAGTTCAAATACAATTAAATAAGATGAGAAGAAGATCAAGTGGCTTTGGAGGACTATTTAGAGAGTTCAAAGTGAAGTTTGGTGACATTCTTAATATTATTGATCGTAAAGACTTCAAATGGGATATCCTAACAAAGACACGCTCTGGACAAAGAGCACGAGAGTACATGATTAAAGAAATACTCGCCCCTTCAATTAAAGGTGAAGACTTAAGTGCACTTGAGAGCAGAGACAGAAAATATCCAAATCAACAAGAAGAGCGACTTGGAAAGCTTACTGAAATGATCACACAGGCACTTAAAGAAGCTAATGATTAAGAAATAAAAAAGGCCTCTTTAAAAAGAGGCCCTTTATTATATAGAATTTAATTTAAATTATCTCATTCTCTGAAGCATTCCCTGCCCGTTTACGAAGAATAAATCGTTTTCATCAATTGATCGTAGAACAGATGAGGCCTTATAATTAACTTTAATCATAGCGGAAGCAATTGGGCTATCAAGACTTCCTTGGTTAGCAATTGAGATTACTTCACTAGAAGCATTAAAGTTAAATCCCCAAGAAACACTAATATTACTTGCTGTAACAAATAATCCTGTTAAATAAGCACCCTTGCCTTCATATTTACCACCGTATTGAAATGCTACAGTATAAACAAAAGAGATAACCTCTGAGCCAAAGCCATTTTTATAAGTTACTTTAAATGAGCGAACAATTGGCATCTTCCAATTTGACATTGAACTAAACGTTGAGTTTGGATCATCCATATTTGGAATTACGCTAATGGCCTTAGCAAAACTTGAATTACTAACTGGCTTACCAGCTTCAACAATCTTCCAAATCTTTTGTCCCAAGGCAATGAATTTATCAATTGTCATAAATACTTGACCCAATGAAGCGGCACCAGACTTTTCGACTAAACCTTCATAGACAGCTTCATAATCAGGAGCGACTTCTTCAACCTCTCTTGATACAATATGTAAATATTGTTCTTGATCAACGTTATCTAATTTTAAGAACGACTCTCTTGTCCCTACCTCAGGAACCTGAGCGAACGAATTGAATCCGATAACAATAGTTACAACGGTAACAAATAAACTTAAAAATGAGTTTGATGATTTCATTTAACCCTCCCAATGATTTGTTAAGACATAACTATCCTTTTCAAAGGAGACTCGTCAATAAAACAAGGGAGATATCTGCCATTGTAAGTTTTTTTCACAAAAACCGTGAACATTTTTCACTAATTTTGTGAATTTTTAACAATTTGACTTACGCAGTACTTACGCATAACATATGAATATGGCGTTAACTAAAAAACAGAATCAAGTTTATTTATATATTAAAGAGTATTTTGATAAAGAGGGCTATGCCCCAACTCAGAAAGAAATCAAAGAACACTTTGGGCTTAAGTCCTTTGGTTCAGTCAATAAGTACATGCACTATCTTCAAGAAGCAGGAAAAATCGAAATCGATTGGAATGCGAGACGTGGAATAAAATTACTTGAAGAAATCACTGCCCCACCGGCCATGGTAACAACACATCAGGCACAATTTAGTGAGGTCCCACTGCTTGGTGATGTCGCCGCCGGAAATCCCATTGAGGCCATTGAAAACCCATCAGAGCACACAATGGTTCCAAATCACATGGTGGCCAAACCAGGCCGATACTTTGCTTTAAATGTACAGGGTGATTCAATGATTAATGACGGTATATTTGAAGGAGATATTCTTGTTTGCCGAGCACAAGAAAATGCAAACCAAGGTCAAACCGTTATTGCTGTTGTGGATAATGAGGCCACTGTAAAGAACTTCTACAAGAAAAAGAATTCTATTGAATTACACCCGGCCAATGATCGACTCTCACCTTTTATTATTACGGGGCAAAATGATTTTCGTATAGCTGGTATCGTCGTAGGCCTTCTAAGAAGTTATGAATAACAAGAACTTCATTTCTCATATAATTAACAATCTTAATATTAGATTGGATTCTCCCCTTCTTTATAAAGATGACAAGGTCCAATTAACATACCAAGAATTATTAGAAGCAATCAGTAAAAGGCCTAACTTAGATCAGCTAGACCAATTAAAGCAAAGTGATAAATCTTATACATTCTTAAAATGGACGGAAAATAATAAAGAGTTTATTTGTCGCTATTTTCAATTAATAAACTTTGGCATTATTCCCATCCTTGTTGATGAAAGAAGATTACAAAACTCTCCTGGTGACTATGACATAAAAGATGTCTTTGAATCATTTCAAAAAAATCAAATTCATATAATTGAAAGATATGAAGATTGTGCAACAATACTCTACACTTCAGGAACAACAGGTACACCAAAGGGTGTACGTATCTCACTTAAAAATTTAATCTCTAGTGCAAAAGCAACTATTGAGCATTATCAAATTACATCAGAAGATAACTGGGCACTCTCACTTCCCCTATATCACATAGGTGGACTTATGATCTTATGGCGATGCCTGATGGCAGGCGCTAGCACGACTCTAGCACGCCCTGATAATGTGCAAGAAACAATCATTAATAGTAAGAAAGTTACAATGGCCTCACTTGTACAATTGCAACTTGAACGAATTGTTAATATTGCGAGCATGGATGATTTTAAAAAGCTTAAGGGAGTCGTTCTTGGGGGATCAAAAGTAGATCCAACGTTAATGAAAAAGGCAATCTCAAAGAACTTAAAGCTTTCAAATTCATATGGAGCAACAGAGAGTTGTGCTCAATTCTTAGCAACACCATTTACCACTGATCTGCAAACGCTTATGAGTGTTGGAAGTCCAATGAATGGCCATGTCTTTATCGAAAATGATCACCTCATTTTAGAAGGTGACAGTATTGCGCTAGGTTACCTTAATGGAGAAAACTTTAATTCAAGACTAATGACCAATGACAAGGCCACTTATGATGCCAATAATAATATTTCAATTATAGGAAGAAGTGATAACACTTTTCAAAAAGCAGCTGAAAATATAAACCCAGAAAATATTGAAGCAAAAATAAACGTAGGCTTAGAAACAAATTGTTATGTCGTCCCTATTGATAATAATCGTTATGAAAACCTTATCAGTTTAATTTTTGATAAGAGAGAAACTCTTAAGAAAGTAAATAAAATTATTAATGACTCCCTAATTCCATTTGAAAGGCCACATCTCATTTATCAATGTGATGATATAAGCTCTTACCAGAAAGGAATTAAAATTAGTCGCAAGCAGATTGCGTCAACATTAAATGAGCTACACGATGGCTTCAGTGAGAAGCTCTATTTAAACGCTTGTGGTAGGCCTAGTGGCGATATTCTTATCGTCTCTCATGGATTTATGGGAGAGGCCCTAGAGTTTGAAAACTTGATTCAAGAACTTAAAGAAAAGTATTTAATTATCTTTATCGATCTTCCAGGCCATGGGAGCAATTGCAAATTAGAAAGCTTAGAAGAGTTTAAAAATGAGATGATTAATTTCATAAAAAATGCCAGCAATAAGGATCGTAAAATAAATTTCCTAACTTATTCAATGTCGGCCCGTATATTCCAGGAAATTCTTTTAGATAAACGACTTTCTAAGATCCAAAATATTGATAATTTTATTAATGAGTCTGGATCACCAGGCTTCTTAACAGATGAGGACTCACGAAAAAAACGCATGGCCCATGATGGCCGAATCTTTGATAAATATAATTCAAATCAAGATGCAAGAGAGTTTTACAAAAACTGGTACGAGCAGAGTGTTTTTACAAAAGTAAATGAACATAGTGAATATCAAAACATGATTGAAACGAAGTCTGCACAACTTCCTTCTATGATCACTTATTGGCAAAAAGCTGCTACGACTTTATCTGTAGCAAACCAAGAAAACCTTTTGGACATTACAAAACTGCCTAAAGGAATGAAGTATCACTATATACACGGCAGACTTGATACAAAATATTCTCAATACGCCCAGCAACTCAAGGCCCATGGTGCATTCACCTATGAAATAGCAGATGCTTCACACAACACTCACCTCATGTCCCCACAAGATTACTTAAAAGTTCTTCATAAAATACTGAAATAATGCTTATTTTTGTGTCAGAAGAGATTAACTTCTTACAACTTCTTACTATAAGCTCTCGAAATTTGCAGGAGTGTGACTGAGGTCATAGACTTTTTGTTCACAAACAAAGGGAGATCGTAGTGAAAAAGTTAATACTTGTGACATTATTGCCACTTACCGTCTTTGCAATGGACAAGTCTATATGTGGAATGGATGAACGTGTACCATCAAGTGACCCTAAGGTTGGGCGTTCACTAGAAAATAAAAGAGATAAAGCTGGTTGTACTGTAACTCTAATTTCAAACTCATGTGTAATTTCAGTCGGACACTGTGCTGCAACTCTAAACTACCTAGAGTTCAATACACCTACTTCAACAAGAAGAGGTATCAGACACCCAGGTCCAAAAGATATCTATCGCGCAGATAGAACAACACTTAAATATAAGAGCAATGGACAAGGTGATGATTGGGCAGTTGTAAAAGCACTACCAAATGAGCACACTGGACTTCTACCAGGTCAAGCACAAGGTTATTACCCAATCGCTAAAGAAGTTCCACCAATTGGAACAATGCTTTCAATTACAGGATATGGAAGTGACCGTGGTGAATATGAAAGACACTTCGCTCAACAAAATAATTTTGGACCGCTAAAAACTGTTGGTGGATCAATTTGGAATGGTGGACACAGACCTGCCCTTCTAGAGCATAGAGTTGATACAATGGGTGGTAACTCTGGTTCAAGTATTATCAATCTTGAAACTGGTGAAATCATTGGTGTTCACTCTCATGGTGGATGTTACACAAGTGATGATAGCAAGAATGCAGGAACAGTTCTTCAACTTCACCCAGAATTCAAAGCAGCAGTTGAAAGCTGTCTAGCATCTGAATAATATCAAATAAATAAAATTTAAATCTATAGAAAGCCTCCAGTTTGGAGGCTTTTTTTGTCTATAAAAGATTCAAAAATATAGATTCTGCCCTCGCCGTGCGTTATTTTAAATCATTCAAATATTAATTAAATGCGGGGAAGACTTTGAAAACATTATTCATCTTACTATTTGTATTACCTATAACGACATTAGCAAATAATAAGTCCATTTGTGGATTTGACGATCGTGTACCATCAAAAAACCCAAAAGTAGCTCGTGCATTAAAGTCGCTAACGTCCAGAAATGGCTGTACTGTAACGATGATCTCTAACTCGTGCGCTATCTCTGTTGGCCACTGTAAAAAAGACCTCAAGATTATTGAATTCAACACACCAGAGTCAACTAAAGAAGGTATTCAGCATCCTTCTCCAATGGATATATACTACGTTAATCAAGAAAGCTTAGTTTATAAGAATAATGGACCAGGAGATGACTGGGCAGTTATGAAAGTTGAAAATAACGAATTCACGAACTATGCCCCTGGAGAAGTACAAGGCCATTACAAAGTAGCAAGTGAGATGCCTGAACCAGGTGCTTTTATAAAGATCACAGGCTATGGATACGACGATGAGTTTGAGAAAAACTTTGCTCAACAAACTAATATTGGAGAATTAAAATCATATGGTGCACAGGAGCGCTATAGAAACCTGCCAGGCCTAATTTCACATAAAGTTGATACGATGGGTGGAAACTCTGGCTCAAGTATTGTTGAAGCAAAGAATAATCAAGTCATTGGAGTTCACTCACACGGCGGATGTAATATGAGTCACTACTCGAATACAATGAATAAGGGTACAAGTATCATTCTAAATGAAGAGTTTAATAAGGCCGTTAAAGAGTGTCTTGATTCAGAAAAAGAAGAAGATTAGAAATAAAAAAGCCTCTCTTTCGAGAGGCCTTTAAATTATGATTTCTTTTTCTTCTTACCTTTCTTTTTCTTCTTACCTTTCTTCTTACGATTTTTTGCAATAAAGACACCTGCTCCAACCATAAGGGCCAAGATAATATATAAAGTCATATCATCGCCACCAGAGCCTTTACCTTGCTTGCGTTGTCCGCCAACTCCAATATCCTGAAGACCTGTTTCACTATCCAGGAAGTCACCTGATGCTCCTGGTACAGCTTCACCTTTATTTCCTGCAAGTTTTAATCCGTCAGCATTACTCTTAATACGTGAGAACACCTGCATCGTTTCAATAATTTTATCAAAAATTGGCTTATAAGTTTGGTAGTGTTCTTTTGCTACAGAGAATGTTACCGCAACACCAAGCTCTCCCTTAACTGTTGCCATATAACGAGTATAGAAGCCTGGAACCTCACTTGATAAGTGAAGAGAATCAACCCATGTGTGACCTTGGCCTTGAATCTTTTTCATTCTTGTATATGAAGGCTCAGAGATCTGACTCTTACCACCAGGTAGTTTAAAAGTTTTTGCTTGTTCCAAGTAAGCCTTGTATTGAATAAGATCATCTTGCTTACCACGATGTTTGGCAGCAAAAATAATAATGGCCTCTTTCTTTCTTCGATCATTTGTCGACTGACAAACATATTCACTTCCTTCAATTGCACATTCCCAACCATTAGGTAGCTCAAATTCCAAGAAATTAGATGTATAAGGTTTGGCAACGATACTTGAAGCGGCCAATAAGTAGAAAGCAATCAGAATATGCTTTATCATCAATAAATCCTTTTTGTGTTTATATTCAATATTTTATCTTAACTTAAAATTATATCAAAGGTTAAATATTTCCTAATATCAACTACTTAATTCTGGCCGCAAAGCCTTTTTGAATTGGCATCTTTCTATAACGAGTAACAATCTTCACAATTGAAGAGGCACTTGCAACTTCATACACCATTCCCTTTGCCACTAAAATATTTCCACCAAAGTAGTCAGTTTTATAAATATCCACAATATTACCTTTTTGAATATCATCTAGGCTTCCGTGATCAATCTTAATAAAGACACCTCGTGGAGAAACTTTAATAACATTTGCTTCAATGGTGTATTCTTTAAAGCTTTCTTCAAATTTTTGTTGAGCGCTAACCCCACCAGTTGTCCATTGAACACCTAGTGAAGCATAGATATCCTTATCTGTAGAAGTCGCAAGTACAGTTGAGCCGACTTTTCCATATATTAAATATTTATTTTTAATGATGGTTTGAGCGGTAGCATCAAGGGCCAAGAATTGACGATTAATAGAATTCCATCTTGATGTATAGCCACTTGATACAGCTGGCTTTGTCTGTGGTGAATCTGTATACTCATCTCCACCTAAACTATAGACTCCATTTGCTGATAGCCAAAATGCCCAATCGACATAGTGCTTAACCCATCTCGCTTCAAATGGGATTTCTGAAGAAATAGGGGCCCCAGGGATTCGATAACCAATTTTAAAATCATATGAGGTCCATTTAGTAGAATCAAATTTTGCAAGGAAATTAAACTCAATATCGTTTCCGCCATCTCCGAGAATAACTTCATCACTAGGAGCTGCATTTGCATAGGTATCAACAGAGTAGGGCCTAAATCGATACAAAGCGCTTATTGCAAAGTCGCGACCTCTCTTCTTACCAAGCCCGTAAATAACACCAGCATAAAATGATTCAAGACCTGCATTAGTAATCGTCTCTACAGAGTCTCCACTACTAACGTAGCGGGCCTTTAACCCGGCCAAGAGTTGAAAGTTATCCATGATTGCATATTGATAATTAATATTGGCATCAAATAGAAAGTAGCTTACTTCATCATTATAGATTACTTCATTTCCATCAACATCATGCTGAGAAAGAGTCGATGAGAGATCAAACGAAAGATCAACCCAAGAAGCACCTTTAGATAAGAGCTTTGCTTCAGATCGATAGATTCGATCATTGGCATAGGAATTATTTTTAGCAAATAATGATAGTATAACTACTAAAGAAAAAACGAATAACTTAATGATTTCCATACGTTTAATAGAATAACGTACATTTTTATTCTTTTATAGAAGTAGTATTCTTTTACCTAGCTAACCAACTTATACTGTAAGTAACCGAGTTTTTTTATACGAATAGAGGTATACCATTTGTGATTCTTGGCCCAAGACTTAAAGCTGATATCTTGCTTTTTAGCTAATGAGGCCAAAGAATGAAGGCCAACACTATTTGATGGATCCTGTTCACTGAAGTCTTGTGAAATCGTATTCTCAAAGATTAGCTCAATTGATTCATCAATAGATGTGATAAATACTTTTAAATCCTTCTTATTCGACCAGAGAAAGATATTTTTTACGATATTTTTTATCATTCGTTCAAAAAGGGCGATATCAAGATCAAGAGTGCTATCACTTAAGTCCTTATCGAGCTTAATTGAGAATTCTAAGTTATAAAGTTTAAATTGCTCAGAAATATACGTTGTAAGTTGTTCAACCGTTAACGTTTTTGCTTTGGCCGTAAGCTTATCAAATTGCGAGGCTATTTGATTTTCCAGGGCCTGAATCTCTTGGTAAATCAGGGCCAAGGATTCTTTGCCCATTCCATCAACATCATTCTCTCTTGCTTCGAGAAATAATTTAAGGCCATGAGTGTGATTGAGAAGATCATGTAAGAAGTGAATGGCTTCATTTTCTGGTATTTTCTTCGACATATAAAAGGCCTCTCTTCATATTTTACAAAGTAGGAGAGGCCTTGTATTGAAAGATTTAGATTAAACCATCAAAGGCGGCATTACTGCCAAGGGCCTCTTCAATTCTTAATAATTGATTGTATTTTGCAAGACGGTCACTTCTTGAAGCTGATCCAGTCTTGATTAACCCACTTGAAGTTGCAACAGCAAGATCTGCAATAAATGCATCACTTGTTTCACCAGAGCGATGTGAAATAATCGCTTGGAAATTATTATCAAAAGCAAGCTTTAGTGTTTCAAATGTCTCAGTAAGAGAACCAATTTGGTTGATCTTAACTAAGATTGAGTTGGCCTGTTTCTTCTCAATTCCTTCAGCAAGAATTTTCTTATTTGTTACAAATAAGTCATCCCCTACTAGAAGAATCTTTTCACCAAGCTTTTCAGTCAGACTTACCCAACCATCATAATCAGCTTCATCAAGGCCATCTTCAATTGAATATATCGGATACTTTGAGACTAAATTTGAGTAATAATCAACCATATCAGAGCTTGATAACTCTTTTCCTTGCATTTTATACTTACCATCTTTGTAGAACTCACTAGCGGCCGAATCAAGGCTGATACTAATGTCCTTACCTGGTGTATAACCGGCCTTCTCAATGGCCACTAGAATAAGGTCTAGCGCCTCTTCGTGTGAAGAAAGGCTTGGTGCAAATCCACCTTCGTCACCAACATTTGTTGAATAATTTTTCTCAGTTAATACTTTCTTTAGCGAATGAAATGTTTCAACACCAGCTCTTAAGTTTTCACTAAATGACTTATCCATATGAGGAACGATCATAAACTCTTGAATATCGAGATTATTTGAAGCGTGTTCACCACCATTGATAATATTCATTAGAGGTGCTGGAAGACGTGTTTTATTACTTGCAGTTGGTACCTTAAGGTCTTCTCTTAAGTATTGCCAAAGAGGTTTACCTAATTCGAGAGCACCAGCGCGTGCAACACACATTGAAACCGCTAAGATTGCATTGGCCCCAAGTTTTTCCTTATTCTCTGTACCATCAATTTCAAGCATAAGCGCATCAATTGCCTTCAAATCAAATACATTCATCCCAATCAACTTTGGTGCAATATATTCAGTAATATTTGAAAGGGCCTTCTTAACAGACTTTCCAAGATAATAAGACTTGTCACCATCTCTAAGCTCAAGTGCTTCTTTTGAACCAGTTGATGCTCCAGAAGGAACAGCGGCACGGGCCATAAACCCATTTTCAGTCACAAGATCAACTTCAACAGTTGGATTACCTCTTGAGTCCAGAATTTGACGGGGAGTAATTGATTTAATTTTTGCGATTTTTTCAGACATATCCAAATCCTTAGTTTTATCTAAATATCATTATCTTTATACAAAGCTGGCCGATATTGTATCGTTAAAATTCAAGGATCGTCACTTTTTTAACCTAAAAAAACGGAAATCCTTTAAGGTTTTCTTTTTTGACAATGCGCCATTGTTCTTTAGTTGCAGCTTTTGAAGTATCTCGAAAATAAAAGTAGTCTCTGATTTCCTGTGTTTCATCAAGCTTATTAACAAGGCAAGAGGCCATATGCTTGGCCACATGAGCACAAGGAGAAATGGAAGTAGTCCCTAAGACTTTTTCAAAAACCTCACTTACAAATGGATAATGTGTACAACCTAAAATAATGTAATCAAAACTGTCCTTAGTAGATTTTGTAAAAACAGAACTCTTAATCTCTTCTTCAATTTTATGTGTATCGAGGCGTCCTGAATCAAAAGCTTCTTCAATTAGCTTCGCAAGCATCTTTGATGTTCGGTACTCAAGAGTATGATTCGCATCGTATTTTTGCTGAAGGTACTTAAAGCGATTTGAGTCGGCCGTTAACTGAGTTGTTAAACATACTCCCCTTTTACTAATAAGTTCAGGCCTTAAATTTATGACGTTGATAAATGGCTCAATTCCAAAAAAGCGAATTTGAGGAAAGTTACTTCTTAATTCATCAATTGCCATTGCTGTAGCAGAGTTACATGCGATTAGAATGGTATCAATATCAATACTTAGAAATTCATTAACAATAGCTTCACAATAAGAATAAACCTCTTGTTTAGTCTTATTTCCATAAGGTGCATTTAGACGATCTGCAAGATAGTAAATATCATAACGATCCATGTAATGGGCCACTTCCTTAAGGACACTTAATCCGCCAATTCCTGAATCAAAAATTCCAATCTTCAAATACTTACACCTTGAAAAATTAAACTAGACATCCTGCCAAAAAAGATTATTTTACCTCTATGGCATTATTTAAAATATTAAAGAACTTTATGACGTTAAGTCAAAGAAAGCGATTAGAAAAAGAATCCACGAAGGAGATTCTTTTGGAAAATATTAATGATCTTCTAAATAAGAAGAATGAAGATCATATTAATAATTTAAGGATCTGCCTGGCCCATAATACATTTGAAAAAGTGGCCATAAAAGATTTGCGAAAAAACCTACATGATACATACCTAAGTTTCGACTACAACCTAGAGTCAGGAAAACAAGCTGGTCACATTATTCATCTCGATCAGGATTCAACTTTGCACCTTGTTAAAGATGGCTATATTGAATACCAAAAAGAGATGGCCGAATTTGATATTGCACAAATCGAAGATAAGACCACAAAGTTCATTATTGATAATGCCATTAAAGAACTGACAAAAATAACTCCACAAGCAACCTTTAACAACGAAGACAAATCACTTGAATGGCTTAAAGTTACTCTTCTAACGTTAAAGAAGTCTCTTGATAAAATCGATCATCAAACAACGATACAAAGCTACAAGATATACTTTGGTGAATGGGAAGAAAATCCTATTCTACGCTTCATGATTTATAATCTTGATATTAAGTTGGCCTTTTCTCAGAATGAGCTTCTTCTAGAAGTTAGAAATAAAGAAAACCGTCAAGACTTTGATGAGAATGCAAAGCTATACCAAGCTTCATTTAAACAACTTCACAATGAAGTATTAAATGAAATAATAAATGTATTTATTAAATTAAAAGAAGTGAGAAATCGACCGCAGTAAGAGACTGCGGCCTATATATTTTTATTTTCTAATTACTTTCTTATCAAGTTTATCGACGAATGCTACCGCTGAAGTATTAGAGATTGCAGTGTATTGATACGAATCTAAAATTTCAGACTGAACATCTTTTTTAAGCACATATATATTTTGTAGCTTTTTCTTATCTGTATTTGACTTAGCAAGGCCCTCAAGTTGTTTATTAATTGCCTTAAGCTCACCAATATATGTATTAATTTGAATCTCTTCACCAAGACCTAGCATTTTATTCTTGGCCTCTTTAAAGATAGAAACTAATCCCTTATCTTTCTTTTGAGTATTATTAAGTGTTGCTACAACTTCATAACTTGCACGACAATTAGTGATTCGCCCAGAAAGTTTCGGACATTCAAATTTTAACTTTTTAATTTCATACTTAACAGTTGTCTGATCTTTAAATCCGATTCTAGACATTAAACGATTAAGGTTTGAAGTAATATCATTTTTAAGAACCTTAGCTGCTTGCTTACTCTCCAATGTTAATCCACCATGAGAAAGCTTTGCCATTGTAGTGGCCTTATTTGAATTGATTTTTACTATTTTTTCTTTCGAAATATCGAGATTAATTAGACTTGTCTTCGTTGTGAAAATCGACTCATCAACTGCCACTTCAACACTCTCAACTTGCTTCTTCTTATCTTTAATCTCAACTTCTAACGATGGCCTTTCAATTCGAGTAAATGCAAGCTCTTTAAACTCACCATTACCGTGATTTTTCATCGTAAAAATTTGCTTTGATTTTAATCTAACTGAGATAGAGCTAATATCGTCTTTAATATTTGCATCTGTGGCAAATGTTAACCCTGCATAAGTGACTAGGGCCAACTTCAGAATGTTTCTACTGAAAGCACTTAATTTCATTTATTTCTATCCTCTCGTCCTAATGTGTGTGTTCTTTTTCCATATTCATTCTATCAATTCAAAAGACTATTTTCTTGCTCGTTGAAAATATGAAAGGCCATGTTAAAAAATTTGTCACTAAAATTTAGTCAAAGATTACAGACACTTGCAGGAATCTGCGTAGTACAAAATAATTGCTTTTTATTTTATTGTAATTACAATTAATTATATGAAGATTGATGTAGATATTGACAAGTTTTCAGGGGGTTATAAGCTTACTTTCCCTCTTAGTGAATTCAACGACTTAACAGACTCTAAGATGGCCATTGCCATTATTAAAGTCTTCAGTGCCGATATGGAGCTTGAGCCAGAGCTCAGTCCTGATGACATTGATGACATAATTGATAAGACCAAAGAGCTAGAGCAAGAGCGCTTTATCGTGGAAATCTACGAAGACGGTATTGAAGTCGATATTTAGATAATTCCTAAGCAGCTTTCTTCTTAACAAGTGGTCTTGCCCAGTCTGGAGCAAGAAAATTCTGTTTTGGAAAAGGTAGTTTGTGAACCACAATATCTTCAAAGAATGTAGGAACATAATTACAAGGAACCATTTCACCGATATACTTTCCAGTCTCAGGATCCTTACCTGTTTGAACCCATCTAAAAATATCGCGAGTTATATAATTCCCATTATTATCAACACCAAGTACTTCTGAGATATGTGATGTACGTCTACCACCATCATGATAGCGACTACATTGAACAATGATTTGCAGTGCACTTCCAACCATTTTACGAATCGCATCCGGTGGTATTTTAGTCTCACCCATAAGGCAAAGAGTTTCTAAACGAGTACAAGCATCCACAGGATTATTTGCGTGAACTGTCCCCATTGAACCATCGTGACCAGTATTCATAACCTGCACAAGATCAAGCGCTTCATCCCCACGAACCTCTCCTACAATAATACGATCAGGACGTAGTCTCATGGCCGAGATAACAAGATCTCTAATAGTAATTTCACCTAGACCTTTTAATTCATCGGCCTTACGTGTTTCAAAATTTACAACGTGCTCAGCATCCACTTGTAGCTCGGCCGCATCTTCAATAATTATTAATCTTTGAGTTTTAGGAATACGCCCACCAAGAACGTTAAGCATAGTGGTCTTACCAGAACCAGTACCACCTGATACCAAAATATTCTTACCTAAATAAACACAAATATCTAAGAACCTTGCGGCAACATCTGACATCGAACCAAACTCAATGAGATCCTTTAAAGTTAAGCTATCTTTTGAAAACTTACGAATGGCAACAGTGGTACCATTCTTTGCCATTGGAGGAAGGACAACGTGGATACGAGAGCCATCTGGTAATCTTGCATCCAGACGTGGATTATCTTCATCAATTGTACGATTTACAGATTGAGCAATGGCACGCATTGCTGAAATCAATGTACCCTCATCTTCAAATTCATTAGGAACTTTAAAAACTAATCCTTTCTTTTCGACAAAGATTTCATGTGGCCCATTAATCATGACCTCAGAAACACCTTCATCTTCTAAAAGATCCCCAATAGGTGAAAGTAAATTTTTAATTGCATCCGTAAATACAGAAGACATAATCCCTCACATGCTAATTATTCCTAAGCTTAAGTAAAATTCCTACTCTTCCTTAGGTTGCCATACTCTAACGTTATCACGTCGAGTAGAAGCTAAATCCCTCTTTTTCTTCTTTTGATCCTTCGGGTGATCAATAACTGTAAAGCTTCCGCTAATCTCTCCTGATGGGCAATAGAACTTAAAGCGCCCTGGAGAATCGAGAAAGATCGTGGCCTCACGAACTTCTCCCTTTTTGGCCTCGACATAAACATCATGCTCTTTCATAATAAAACAGCTTGGACGATCAGTAGCGGCCGTTACAAATAAGCTAACTCTTTCCCCTACAAATGCAGTGATATTTTCAGGATAGAAACCCTTCTCACTTGCTATTACAGAAATGCTTCTTCTTGGAACATCAAAGGATGTTTTTTTGAAATAGTCTTCTTCAATTCCAAAAGAATCAATTGATAAGAAGAGCGCAAATAGAGTCATAACGAAGCTTTTCATAACTGTTTTATCGGCATTTTATGCCCCATACTTTAGCTTCTTGCTCAAATTTGGCCCAAAAAAAGATCAGACATATTATCGTAATTCCAGCTAGTTATATTTATTAATAAATCTTAAAGTTTTTTAACTAAGAATTATTGATAGTTAGATCTAAGATGAGTCTAGACAACTAATAGAGCTTAACGCCCAATAATCAATGAGGATATCAACATGAAGGCCCTAATTATTGATGACCGCAAAAGAATATCAGAATCTTTAAAACTACTTATTTCACAAAGTGGCTACTTCTCTAATGTATCGACAGTAACTAATGGGATTGATGCCTGTGAGGAAATTAAAAAGGATCGCTATGATCTGATTGTTCTAGACTTAAACCTACCTGAGATGGGAGGAAAAGAAGTCTTACAATATATTGAAAGACTTTATCATCTAGAAGAAAGAAATAAGGAGAACTACCCTCATATTATGCTTATTTCTGGGGACCTCGATTTAGGCAAAATTGATAATGCATCTCAGATAAATGTGGAGCAGGTTCTAACAAAGCCATTTAGCGCAAAAGACTTTAATCATAAGCTATATGCAATTCTTGAAAATCTCAATGGTGAGATTATTGCGGCTTAGTCTTTATATTAAATAGAATTTTTAGGAAGCTTTTCTTTAAAAGATAAGACAATATTACCATCATCCATCTTCATATCGACACTAGTAGTATCGAGGCTCGACTTAATAGGAATACTTTGTGAGAAGTTAAATTTTGAAAATGAGTTCTTCGACTTAGAGACTTTCATCCCACTTAGAACAACCATTCCCTCTTTTACATCGATATTAACTTCATCGTCCTTATTTACCTTAACAACAAGGGTTTTTGAGTCTTTCCAAAAATATTCTATTGCTTGAACATTCGTATTAAAGCGATCGGGAAGGCCTTGGATTTGCCCCATCTTCTGCATTCTTTGAAACATCTTTTGAATTTCACTGTCAAAACTATCAGTTGCCTGCATCTGCTTCATCATTTCTTCTCTCATTCGATTCAATTGTTCCATCACAGGATCATTTGATTGTGAGAATGCAAGAAAATTGAATGTTAACAATGTAAACAAAAACAATGATTTCATAACAGAATTCTATCATAATTCTAGATAGTTAGGCAATATTCGACAAAAAATTATACCAGCAAAATGACGCACCAGACAACAAAGAAACCAACAAAAACTTACATTTAGTTACTTTGGGCAAAAACCCTTAGACATACCGTGAACTTTTTAGAAAAATCAAACCTACGCTAAAACAAATTGTATTAGTCAAGTTAATAAAGCAAATCAGACAACATACTTTCAGGGAGGACTGAATTGAAAAAAGGAATTTTAGCTCTATTGATCACTTGTGTGGCTTCTTTTTCATACGCATGTGATGAGCACGGAAAAACTGGAATCGTAGAAGACAACAACCTATGGATTCCATCAAATGTTAAAGGTATCAACACAATTACAGAAGGTGAGTTCAACTCAATCATCGATAAAATTGAAGCTATCTATGCTCCTATTATTGAAGCAAAAGGTAAAACTCTTGAAATCGAAAGAAAGTGGGAAGACGGAACTGTTAATGCTTACGCACAACAAGTAGGAAACACTTGGAAAGTAAGTATGTTTGGTGGTCTTGCAAGACACGAAACAATTACAGGTGACGGATTCGCAACAGTTGTATGTCACGAACTTGGTCACCACCTAGGTGGAGCACCAAAGAAATCAAGCTGGTGGGGATCATCTTGGGCATCAAACGAAGGTCAAGCTGATTACTTCGCAACTTCTAAGTGTCTAAGAAAGTACATGGAAAACGACAACAACATCAAAATGATGAACGAAGTTGAAGTTCCAGCAATCGCTAAAGAGTCTTGTGCAAAGAACTTTGTTAACGAGAACGAATATGCAATGTGTTTAAGAGGTTCAATGGCAGGTATGTCACTAGCTAACCTTTTTAGAGCTCTAAGAAACCTAACAACTGATCTTAAGTTTGATACTCCAGATTCAAATGTTGTTTCTAGAACTAACCACAATCACCCAGCACCACAGTGTCGTCTAGATACTTACTACCAAGGTGCTCTTTGTACAATCGATGCTTACACTGATCTTTCAGATTCAGATGTAAACACAGGTGCTTGTAACAGAGATGAGAACTTCACAAATGGTCTAAGACCACTATGTTGGTTCAAGCCAGGTGAGCAAATTGTTGAAGGACAAGCTCAACTTTAATTAAAAAATTAAATTAAAGAAATAAAAAAGGCCCTCAAGATGAGGGCCTTTCTTTTTATTAATTCGGTATCTACCAATTAGTCTTTCTTACGATCTTTCTTCTTACGAGTTTCAAGATCACCATTGAATACCTTAAGTTGATTTACATAATCCTTGTATCCAAATACATCATCGTAAAGAGCTTCAAGTTCTTGAGCTAGTACAACATAAGTTTGCTTAGCTTCTTCATTTAGCTTTCCAGCTGCTGCTGAAGCCTTGTATTCTTTTTGAAGTGCACCGATTAAAGTATTTGCAACTCTAGCATTGTTATCCCAATCAGTATCGATTTGAGCTTCAGTTCTGTTAAGGATCATTGTGATTAATGTCTCAACACGGTCTTCTTTGTACCCATCGCTACCATAGTTAGTCGTTGAGTTTGTAAGAATTGAATTGAAGTAATCTGCTACTGCTCTGTCATAATCAACACTGTCACCAGAAGCACTACGAGAGTTCATAATTCTTCCACCAACTTTAGAAGTTGCTTTACCACTTACACCATTGTTGATGATAAATAGTGGGTCAAGTCCTGTTACACGTACTGGTACACGCTTTGACTCACCTGCTTTTAGCGCAGTCGTCGATGCAGTATAAGTATTTCCATCATTCATCGCTACCGAAATATCAACAGATGCTGAAGTCTCAGAGTTTGATGGGTTCTTAACAGTTACATAAACTGTTGCATCACCAGCTACGACAGAATTAATTTTAGTATCTGCTTTGTACACAGGAGCAACATCTAAGATCTCAATTCTCTTTGAATCAGTACTCTTTAGCTCATATACCTTTTTAATATCACTTCCATCAATACTTACTGTTAAATAAGCTGTATCAAATACTTCAAGATTATTACTTAATTTACCTTGAGCACTTTGTGACTTATGCGTAAAGTTTAGTGAAGCAGGTGCAGTAACGTATTCAGAGCGGGCACTTCCAGCTTCAAAAGATGATGAATTAAGTGATACTTTTACGGCACCAGACTTAAGACCTAAGTTTCTAAGCCCTAAAACAGACTTTAAAGACTCACCTCTTGTAAAGATTCCATTTCCATCACCTGAAAGGTCAAAACCAGTGATCTCAACCATAGGATTATTTGCAAAGTAATCATAATTCTTATTCCAAGAAGTAACGAATAGGTTTTCATATTCTTTAGCAAATGAAGTTGCTGATTGTGCTTTATAAACACCATCATATGCTTCTTGCTTTGCTACATCGCGTGCAACGATTGCACCTACCGCTTTACCAGCATCTTCACCTAGGTTACGTGCCATATTGTGAGTTGATACGAAAGCTTTTCCAAAGTGCTCTTTTGCAAGGTTTCTATAAGATTCAAAGAATGCATCTTCATAAACGGCCTTAAGATCTTGCGCTGACTTACCTTGAACTGTACGGTAGCGAGTTTCGAAAATAGGACGTGATGTATCATCTACTTGCTTATAAACGATATTTCCATTTGCATCTCTTTTTACAACTTTTCTACCAGTTGGCTGACCATTAGCATCTAATTCATCAACTTCAACTGCAACACTTTTCTTGTGGTAACCAATTTTAGCTTGGTAAGCTTCTTTTACATCTTGAATATTTCTGTATGCAATTGCTTCTTGTTCTTCTGAAGCTTTAAACTTATTCCATGCTCTAGTTGTCGACTTCCAACCATAATCTTTGAAGTTATACTCTCCATATGCAGAGAATAGATCCCAAAGAGAGATCGTATGTAGTCCACGATCAAATAGAATTGGTGTTGAAGAACACTTATCTGCTAAATTTGCTTTAATACCAAATTGTCTTGCAACAGCACGTGCTTGGATTCTTTTTCCAATTGCACTTGATGATGAAACCCAACCAGCGTTAATTACATCATTAAAAGATCCACCTTTTCCATCAGCTGCATAACCATCTCCAAAACCTTCAAAACGAGGAACTTTAAGTACATCTGAGTAGTCAGAGCTTGGAGCTGTAATTTGTTGATTTTCACTATCTCTTACATTATCTCTAAAACGAGCAATGATTTCACTCTCAGTTGAGTAACGTGAGTCCTTTGATGCTTTTGCTTTACCGCGTGCAACTGCATTTTCAAGTGTTACACCCTTAAGAGCACGCTGCTCTTCTTTTAGAATCTCAATAGACGGGTTAGACGTCATATTGAATCCTCTATATAGACCTTGTTGGTAACCATCAACACAACCAAGGTGTGTACCTTCACCAGCAGCATATACAGCGGCCATACGTTGAGCAGACTGAACACCACGCTCACACATTTGCGTATGCTCTTTGTCCATATTTGCATCATCGTAAACTTTCTTACACACTGTTTTTGAGATATTACTTAGATTTTCTGGCGTATAAATACCATCAAGAGAAATCCCATCGATTGATGAGTTGTAATAACCAGCTATTACGGCCGGCGCCTGAGTCATTAAGAAAGCAGCCACTAGTAACCTGCTCCTTGTGTTTTGTTGTTTTTGTTTCATTCCTTCTCTCCTTTTAGAAACATAAGTTAGTTCTTCTTGTTGTTTATTTTGTTTCAAATTCAATAACGTCATATTTTAAGTTTAAGTCTTTATCTATAATTCCTTTTTTTACTAATTCATTAAGTGAATTCTTTGCATGCACACTAATTGCTTCATTTGATGAATTCATATCTCTTAGTATCTGCTCTTTTAAATTGTGAGCATTCACATATTGTGGATACTTAAGCCTTCTTTTTTCTACTTCACATACAACATCTGTCATATATGATTCATACAGATTATCTGGTGTCTGTAACCCTTCTGGAGGATATACAATCTGTATTAAATTTCTAATAATTGGAATTTGGTTCCAATTAGAAGAGATAACATTTCCAAAGGCCCAGTTCACAAAGTCAGAACAAACACCCAATTTTGAATATTTCTCTTTCTTATCTACTTTCTTTAAGGCTTTCTCTTTTCTCTTTGTTACCTTCTTTGCTGAACTTGCGTTAACACTCATCCATGCAAAATTCGTTCGATAATCGTTATATGTATCGCAACCACTAGAATCACATCGACGATACCCCTTCTTAATTTCTAAAAATGGAGGCATCTTATCTTCTTCATCTTTTCCCCAGTTAAAACTTAAAGGATAGAATCCCATTGATGTAATTCTTGTATCCCTTTCAATATCTGTAATAATCTCAGCATGTCTAAAGTCCAGCTGACGATCGTTAAATTTTAAAAATTCAACTAATTTAATGGCACCACTTGTTCTTGGGCTAAAGTCTTCAAAGAGGTCAATATCACTTTCAATCGACTTTCTAAGTAGAATATTCCCAGGCCCACCTAGTAGTGAACACACCTGTGTTGCTCGATAATACTTATATTCAACAGACTTAATTCCTAAGTCAGTTTCAATTTTCGTTGGCCTTAATTTGCTATTTACTTTAGCCGCCTCCAAAGAAAATCTATTGAACAGGATATTTACACGATTTAAGAGTACTTTTGTGTTTTTGTTATTTGCCTTTGTAAGTTTTACTAAGTGTTGTAAATCTAACACCTGCTTTGAAATTTCTTCATACTCACCAAGGTCATTGATATCAAAGTCTTCTAGATCATCAGCAATACTATCTGCTAACCTTTTAAATTTTAAATATGGATATGACTCATCTGTATAAATACGATGACGTCTTTCACGTCTAGGTCCAATCGCTCTTTTAATAAATTGCTTCAGATTGTCTTCAAGTTTATAAAGTTCTTCTTCTAAAAGGTCTAAGGCCTCAAAGTAATCACCTAGTAATTCTTCTTTTAGTGCCAAGAACTCTTCTTGTTTCTTATAGACTTTGCCAAGTTTCTTTAGGCCATCTAGGATATCTGCCGGTATTGATATGTTATAACCATCTTCTTTTAAGTATTGAATTAAGGTTTCAACAGAGTTTGCAATTTGTGAAACAAGAAGCTTACGTGAAGAAGGAAGTCTTTTATATCCTTCTAATTCTAAGAATGTGATGATGTACTTGCCAACATATTGAATAAAGTCATCTAATTCTTTATAGGCCAATTCATCTGAATAATTTCCATCATCATCTTTACCAAGCTCTCCTTTTTTAAGAGCTCTCTTATGAAGGTTTTTAATTTTTGAATGGATATTCCAATAAAAATGATAAGCTTCTTGCGTTTCCTCTTCATGTAGGAAACCTTTATTGTGACGGGCCACTTGTCGTAAGCGAGATAAGATCTTAGAAGAAGCTCGCTTTGATTCAAGAATCTCACGCTTTATCGCAGTATTTGCATTTGCGTTTGTACTCATTGATAAAACGAGGATTGTTAATATTAAATAAAATGTGGCCACTAGAGACCTAGAGCTTTGTTTTAAATTTTGCATACGAAAGTAAGTGCAATTCATATGCCACAGACAAAGTCTAAATATTAAGCACTTAATATTTAAAAAGTGTTCACTTTTTAAACATTTCTTCAAAGATTGAACAAAAAAGGCCTCCGTGAAGGAGGCCTCTTATTATTCGTAGTGTTGTTGTTCTGGTTTCCCAGTATTTGAATTATTTGATTAGACCAATCTCTCTAAGCCTCTGATTTAAGAAGTCACCAGCAGTGATATCTTCCCATTTCTTGCCTTCACCTACACAGCTATCAAGGCAAGCAAGTGACGCTTTAGAGTGTGGATGCACGAAGTATGGCATAGAATATCTCTCTTCACCAGAGTTATCTGGGTTAATAACTCTGTGAGTTGTTGCAGGAAGAACATTATTAGTTAATCTTGCCATCATATCCCCAGAGTCAACCACTAATTGACCAGGCTTTGAGTTAACATCTAGCCAAGTTCCATCGCGATCTAGAAGTTGTAAACCAGATGAAGTCGCACCCACAAGCATTGTAATTAAATTAATATCTTCGTGTGCACCCGCTCTGATTGAGTTAGTAGTATCGTGTCCATCAGTTGGTGGATAGTGAATCGTTCTTAAGATTGAATTTCCATCCTTTACCATATCTGCAAAGAAGTTCTCAGGAACGTCTAGACCTTTACCAATGGCCTCTAAAAGAACATTAGCTGTAGCATCCATTGATTCATAAAGATCAAGAAATTTCTCTTTAAAACCAGGAACTTCAGCTGGCCAAATATTTTCAGGGTAAATACCCTTATATTGAGAATCAGCTGCCAATTCGCGTCCAACGTGCCAAAACTCTTTCAGGTCAGGATGTTCGCTATCTTTAGCGTGCTCCATACCAAATGGTGTATAACCGCGCTGTCCACCATTCTCACCTTTGTATTCATTCTTCTTTTCAACAGGTAGAGCGAAGAATTGCTTTACCATTGCATATGCTTCATCAACTTTTTTCTGGTCAACAGTGTGATCATTAAGAATAACGAATCCATATTCTTTAAGTCCAAACATTAAAGTATCGACAAATTGTACTTGCTCTTCAGGGCTTCCCTTAGTGTAAGAAGTAAGACTTAATTCTGGTACTTTTCTTTCATTATTATTGGCATTACTCATAATGACTCTCCGTTTTTAAAGTCGAATTAAATTAGTTGATAAAAATTTATTACAGTGCGCATAAATTAAAGTCAATAATACCTAGAATTAGTTCAAACTTATGTTTGCTGTATTTTTAATGGCTTAGAAGCGTAATTTTAGAAATTAGATAGTAAGAATACAATAATTAGGACTTAAATATGGCACTTCCGACCCTAATGCAGTCACTTCCAAGCTCCAGGGCCACCTTCATATCACCACTCATACCCATTGAAAGTTTTAGATTAGGATCAATCTCATTTCTAATATCTACTAGTTTTTGGAATGATTCTCTAGGAGGAAGGCCACTGGCAGCGGCCATTGTCATGAGTCCTACAATATTGATATTTTTTAATTCTTTTGCTGCATTATAAAACTCTTGAACAGTTGAGCTATCCCACAGGCCACCTTTTTGTTCTTCTGCGCTCGTATTAACTTGAATATAGAAGTCTAATGGCCTAGCTAATTTTTCATCAAAGATTTTCATATGCTTTATTGAATCAAGTGATTGTACTGACTTTAAATTTGGAACTTGTGTAATCTTAGATATTTTCTTTGACTGGATGTGGCCAATAAAGTGCCACCTTATATCAGATAAGCCTAATTCTTGAGCTTTAAGTGCTTTAGGCAAGAGGGATTCAATTCGATTCTCTCCAAAGTCTCGATGGCCTAGATCGTAAACTTCTTTAATATCATCAAATTCACTATATTTTGTGACGGCCATAAGTTTATTCTTATCACCGATTTCATCTAGAATTTTTTGATAATTTTTAGTGATCACTTAGTTTTCTTATCATCTCTTTTTTTAAATCGTACTACGACTTCATAATCATCAAGTATCGACTCTAAAAGTGTTTTTGGATCAACATTTTTTAAATAATGTCTTAATTCCTCTTGAACAGAATCGATGAAGTCCTGCTTCGACTTTTTTGCATTAGCAAGAAGTCCATTAACGACATCATTTGGAAGAGGCAAATCATCAATCACTTTCTTGACTGCTTCTTCAGTCATAAAGGCTGCGCCTATTCCTATTGAAACTACCTTCTTGATGGTATCACCAAGTAGGCCTTCTTTATGATATTCTTTCTTATTGTCTTTTGAATCAGTCATTAAGATTTAGCTCTCTCATAAAAACTCTTCATCATTGACGGAAGAGATGTTTCAGTTAATTTATTAACAATCATTTTAGAACCAGGAATAAATCCTTTTACTTCAATCTCTAAGCTATAAGTGACTTCTGTCTTACCATCACCAAGATCTTTAAGATCCCAACCACCATCGTTGATTTTAAAGAGGTCACCTTTCTTAAAAGTCCATGCTACTTTATTAGGACGACTCATTTCCATATCCAATTGATAATTAAGTTTTTTAATCATATCAATTGAATACTCCACAACACCACTTGTTTCAGTCATGTCATGAACTTTAATATCATTAACACCAAGTACAAAGTCAGGATAAGACTCAAAGTCGACAATAACGTCGTATAATTTGTTAATATCAATATCAAATACTTCAGTTCGGCTTGCCTTTGCCATAATCAACTTCCCTGTTTAATCAATAAAGTAACTTATTTTAATAGCGTGGTTTTGTATCAAAGCGATGTTCAGCAACAATTCTTCTAATTGTCCCAGACTGACTTCTCATAACAATCGACTCAGTAACAGCACCCCAAGACTTAAACTTAACACCGTTTAAGAAACTTCCATCCGTTACACCAGTTGCACAAAACATTACATTTCCGGCCGCTAGTTCATCGATATTATAGATCTTATTAATATCATCTATTCCCATTGTCTTAGCGCGCTCAATTTCCTCATCATTTCTTGGCTTAAGTCTTCCTTGAAAGTCTCCACCAATACAACGAAGTGCTGCTGCAGCGATAACACCTTCAGGCGCACCACCGATACCAAAGAGGATATCAATACCTGAATCAGGCTCACTACATGCAATAGCTGCAGAAACATCACCGTCTCCAATTAATTGGATACGAGCTCCTGCATCCCTTACTTGTCTAATTAATTCTTCGTGACGAGGACGATCTAGAATAACTGCAGTTAAATCTTGGATTCGACACTTCTTGGCCTCTGCAAGTCTCTTTAAATTTTCAGCAGGAGTATCATCAATATTGATTAGGCCCTTACCTTCAGGGCCAACTGCGATTTTTTCCATATATGTATCAGGAGCGTTAAGGAAATTACCCTTTTCAGCAATGGCCATAACAGCAATTGAATTCCAACCACCATTTGCACAAACTGTTGTCCCCTCTAATGGATCAAGAGCAATATCAAGCTCAGGTCCATTACCAGAACCAACTTTCTCACCAATGTAGAGCATTGGAGCTTCATCTCGCTCACCTTCACCGATAACAACCGTTGCATTACACTCAACAGAGTCGAGCATTGTTCTCATAGCATCAACTGCTGCTTGGTCTGCAGCTTTTTCATCACCGCGTCCCATAAGCCTAGCACTGCTAATAGCGGCCATTTCTGTTACTCTTACAAATTCTAAAGCGAGGTTTCTATTCATTGGTAATCCTTTTAATTTGAAATATTTAGCTATATTTTAGGAAGTTAATTTCCAAATGAAAAGCCTTGTTTCAAATCAAATGAAGAATCTCGAGGTGTTTTATGAGTTATCCACTAATCTTACGCGTTAAAAACTTAAGATCCCCTTCTGAAATCAAAGACTCAGGGATATGCTGCACAAGTTCATTAGCGAATTCAAGCTTGTCTTGATCAATTGGTGAATCAATTAGGAATTCAATTTCTTCTTCATGAGTTAGAGGTTTGTCTGAAGGACGCACACTTAAGACTTTTCCAGTCTGAATACCTTCTCCATCAGTCCATTCTAGAATTGAATCCATCATAAGAATTTGAATTTTAGAAATTTCACCATCGCGATGGTGCCAAACAAAAATTTCAAATGGGCCATCACAACGCAACCATGTCTTAAGACCGATAGGCAGATCCATTTGTTCATCATATTCATGAATTGGTCTTAAATTCTTTGAAACATTAGAAACAGATAGAAAGTTTAGAAGTGATTTATCAAAGATATCACTTTTTACAAATTCAACTCCGATATTATCTTCTTCAACTCTTCTTACAATACATTTTACATTTACTTTCTGGTCATACCAGTGGATCTCTCCCGAGAACTCATCATCTAATTTAGCATTAACAACACCATCTTTTAGAGCGAGACTCATACCGCCATATGAAATATCTTTTACTTGGTAATTTACAGAATTATCATCTCTTTTAAAGACCAAGTAGCTAAATGGAAAACGTGGAAAAACACGCTTTTCAATAGATTGATGACCAGTTTTGATTAAATTGAGATGCTTTTTCATAGCTTCTGATATCCTTGTTTTTTTTGTTTTATCTAATTTATGTTAATTATTATAGACGTTTATGGCCTTAAGGTTTAAAGTTTAATTAATAGGAAAATTCTTCATTGAGTAGATATGTCAGATAACAATAAAAATAATGATAATAAAAAGAGCGCAACGAATACAATGACTGACAGAGAGTTATTAAGTGAATGGGAGATCGATAATCTACCTAATCGCTTAACTATTTTTCGTGTAGCTTTAATTCCTGTTATTTGCCTGACTCTTTATCTATGTTTATTTGAAGAAAATATCTTTAAGGCCACGCAAAAAACTCTTGGTTATATTGCTGCTTGGACATTTGTAGCGGCTTCTTTTACTGACTTCTTAGATGGATATATTGCTAGAAAAAGAAATATTGTCACAGTTTTTGGATCTTTCTTAGATCCTATTGCTGATAAATTCTTAGTTGTTTCTTCTCTTATTCTTCTTCAATCACTTAATCGTGTAAATGTACTAGTGGTTATCGTTTTAGTTATTAGAGAAATGTATATGACGGCATTGAGATTACTTGCAATGGAGAAAGGCCTAAAAGTAAGTGTCAATCAACTAGGAAAATGGAAAACAACATTTCAAATGATGGCCATTCCAATGCTTATGGCCTGGGATAAACCTTTTGGTTTCTCATTCCCACTTGTTGGTACGATATTGATTTATTTATCATTTTTCTTCTCTGTATTGTCTGCGCTAGTTTATACATTTGGACTTGCAAAGAGAATCACTGAAGTAAGGCAAGCAAAGAAAGCAAAAGTTTAAAAATACATACTAGGTTGAGCTCATGGAAGATAAATCAAATAAAAACTCTAAAGAAATCATTATCACTGTATCTGGTGCCGACAGACCGGGGATTACGGCAAAATTAATGAAAGTAATTAGTGATAATAATTCCGATATTACTGATATCAATCAGGCCATTACTCACAACCTACTTTCTCTTTCATTTGTCTTAAATATCAGTAGTGACAAGGATCATGATCAAAACGTTCTAAAAGAGCTACTTTTTGCGGCCCATGAAATGGGATTAAAGTTAGAATACTCTATTATTAAAGAAGACGTTAAATACAAGTCTCCTTACAATAGTTTTATAGTAAATTGTGTGGCCCCTAAGAAAATATCTGCAAGCTTCATTGCTGATATGTCACAAAATATCGCCTCAAATGGAATCAATATATATCGAATTGATAATGTATCTAAAGAAGGCTTTAACTCTCTAGAAGTTTTAACTGACGTTCCTGAGCAAGTTGATCTAAACAAAGTTAAAGAGGATCTACTTGCTATAAGTAATACGCACAGTACAGATATAGCCTTTATTAGAGACGATGTTTACAGAAGGTCAAAGAGACTAATTGTATTTGATATGGACTCAACTTTAATTCAAGCAGAAGTCATTGATGAACTTGCAAAAGTACATGGTATTGGCGCAAAAGTTAGCGCGATTACAGAAAGGGCCATGAATGGAGAACTCGATTTTAATCAGTCACTTGTTGAAAGAGTCTCGCACTTAAAAGGCCTTAAAGAATCAACGCTAGAAGATATCTGTCAAAACCTTCCCTTAACAGAGGGTGTTGAAGAATTCATAAAAACAGTAAAAAAATATGGATATAAAGTTGCATTAATTTCAGGTGGATTTACATACTTTGCAAATTACTTAAAGAACAAACTTGAATTAGACTATGCGTTTGCAAACGAGCTTGAATTTGAAAATGGTGAACTTACAGGCAAGGTAAAAGGTACAATTATCAACGCAGACCAAAAGGCCGTACTTGTAAACTTAATCTCTCAACAAGAAGGTATTTCTCTAGAACAAGTTGTGGCAATCGGTGACGGGGCCAATGACTTACCTATGCTAGCACAAGCAGGCCTTGGTATCGCTTTTCATGCAAAAGACATAGTGCGCAAAAACGCACAAAACCACATGAGTCACGGCCCAATGACATCTATTTTATACTTTCTAGGTATTCCAGGTCCTGAAGCAGAAATATAAATAGAAAGCGCTTATTACGTTAATAAAATCTTCATTTTTGTTGCGTTCTCGCCTAAGAATTTGATAAATAAGTTTCATGCGCGAAATGTTACAATCAAAAATACATAAGGCCGTCGTTACTCAGGCCGATCTTAACTATATAGGCTCAATTACTATTGATGAGGAGCTACTTGATCTCGTAGACTTATGGCCTGGTCAGAAAGTACTCATTGTTTCAAATACTAACGGTGCAAGACTTGAGACTTACGTTATTAAGGGAGAGCCCGGTAGTGGTGAGATATGCTTAAATGGTGCCGCTGCACACCTAATTAACGAAGGCCACGAAGTTATTATAATCGGCTTTCAGATGACAGATAAGAAAGACATTAGGCCAAAGCAAATCTTAGTCGATAAGAATAACAAATTCGTCCAATATCTATAATTTAACTCAACAGACAATCATATATGTTACAATTTCTTTATGCTTATAAAGGTATCAAAAAGATATAGTAACTTTGATATTAATGACTTCTTTGAAGAAAAAGATGAGTCATTAACAAGTATAAACACATTAGAGCTAATGGTTAAGCATAAATGTGAAGTCCACTTAAACCTCGATACTTTAACAAACCTTAAGAAGTTTTATATTTATGCTGACGGTGAATGTAGCCTAAATCTAATAGGCAAGGCTCCTTTAGAAATTCTCAAAATGAGAGGTGTTAAGAATTGTCATGATATACATATTCATGAGAGCTCACCTATTAAGATACTACAATTAACTGAGTGCAATCTACATGCGATTCCTAGTTGGCTCTACAAGCTCACTAAAATCGAAACACTAGAATTACAAAGAAATAAATTAACTGATCTTCCAATTGAATTTGAATGGCTCAAAAACCTCAAGAGATTAAATTTGGACAATAACCTATTTCAAGATGTTCCAAGAGTCCTTGCGAACCTTTGTGAACTTAACCATCTTTCATGTGATGCTAATGAGATAGGTCAACAGAAATTAAGAGACTTCTTACAACTTTTAAACAGTTAAACCTCAGGTTTAACACGATTTGATGCCTTTCGTATGCGATCGATTAGTGTTTCTAATAAAGTTCGAAACCATTTTGGTTGCTTATTAACATACATCTCAAATTTCGATGAAGGGATTACAAGAAGACGTGAATCAGTTAAGGCCTTAATTGTTGCACATCTTGGAGAATTATCAAAGAAGCTCATTTCCCCAACTAACTCTCCTTCAAAGATAGTGCCTATTTTTACTTCTTGGCTATTTTTTACTTTGAAGACACCAAGACTTCCCTCTTCCACGATATATACTTCGTTACTCTCTTCACCTTCACGAATTAAATATTGATCTTTATTTACAAATACCGTTGTAGGAGATGCCATAAATTACACCTTTATCTTTTCATTAGTAGTTCTTAAACGATCTGCAAGGGTTCTCATCATAGTTTGAAGCCACTTTGGTTGTGAATCTAAGAAAGCTTGGAATTTGTGAGCATCAAATACCTCAACTTCACTTTCACCAATAGACTTTACGGTTGCACATCGAGGCCTATTATCAAGAAAACTTACTTCTCCAACAAACTCTCCAGGATAAATGGTTCCAATCTGCTTTTGTCCATCTGTTGTTTGTTTAAAAACAGCAAGAGTTCCTTCTTTTAGAAGATACATACAATCACTTGCGCCACCTTCTTCAATCAAAACTTCACCTTGAACTAAGTTAATTTTTTCTCTCATCTTAGGCCTTAAATTTAAAGAAAAAGAACCTCATGACATGCATTAATAAAGTCATGCTGCTTTTGTGATAGCTTATCTTTCTCTAGAATATTTTCTTCATAATAAGTTTTATCAATAACGAGATCCAAAAGGTCTTTATCGTCATTACTTACTTGTATTATTCTAGCATATTTAGAAATAACTTCGATATTATTTAACTTAAAGCTAAATTTAGGAGTTCCACCATAGATATGTTGCCAACTAGAAGTGTCAGATATCTTTGAGATCATATCTGGAAGCATACAGATATCTTGTTCTGTAATATGTAAAACTTCGACATCCGTTTTATAGTACTTACCAAAAGAGTCTTGAATCGATGTTTTAATTTTCTCTTCTGAAAGACTGTTAGAAATATCAAATAGATTTATAACATTAGATCTTACTGACTTTACTCCAAGTGCCGTACTGGCCTCAAATTTAGAACGTAATAATTTATTCAAGATATCTAAATCTGCATTCATAAGGAGTGTTCCATGGTGTAGAGCACTATTTCTTATCTCTTTAAAAGCGCACCCCGATATCTTATAATCTTCACCTTCATGATCGACTCTTAAGTCATGACGTTGATTTTCAAATGCTCTAATCCCTAAACTTCTAAGGGCATCAACTATAATGCCAGCATTAGCAGATTTATCATAATGTGAGCGGGGGCCTATAAAAGAGTAATTCAAATTTCCAGGATCATGATAGACACAACCACCACCACTTTGTCTTCGTACAAGATTTATTCCTCGATCTCGTATTTCTTTTACACGACATTCAACCCATGGATTTTGAAACTTCCCCATTACGATACTAGGGGAACTCTTCCAAAGTAGAATGATCTGATCTTGACTTTCATTTTCACTGTGAGAGCGAAGTAAATGATTCTCATAGGCAAGATTAACAAATGGATTAAGAGACTCAAGAAGATATAGTTTTAGTTTAGAAGATGTCATATCGGCCACAGGAGAAGCTACTCATCAGATAGAAGATCCATATCTTCTTCTACTTTAGCAAAAATATCAAACTCCTTTAGGCCATTAGTTGATCGTTTACAAATACTTAGTTTTTCAACAAGCCCATGGCTTTGATCAGGAAAAGACTCATCTGCCATCTCTATCTTCTCAAGTGTTTGCTTAAATGGCGCACAACCGTTTTTAAGGACCAAGAGAGAAAGATATTTTGATAAGGGAAGCTCTTCAATTTTTACAGATGCGTTTATCTTAGAGAGGTATTCACTATTTAAACGAGTTAACTCATTTAAAGAGGAGGCGATCTCCTGTTCTTTATGAGTTAAACGACGAGCTGACACGTTCACAATATTGATACAAAAACCAATAATGATTAATATAGATGAGGTTTTTAAGTTAAGTTTCATATGTAATTCCTTTTACATACAGAAATTTTGACTTATTTTGTCTTCTTTGGCAATGCAGTGGCAAAATTTATTACTTCGCGAAAGTTATCAGCAATTGTGACGTCACTATCCAATTCATACTTTCCACGTAAATGAATTGTTTCAACAAGAGGAAAATCGAGATCATCACTCATTTTATCTCCTACCATATACGAATCAGAAAGCTTAATTGGAAAGTCATAACATGCCTCTAGTAGCATTCCTGGATGAGGCTTACGACAAAGAGAGTGGAATTTATACTGGCCGACACCTTTTAAGAATTCAAATGGTGCAATATAAAAAGCATCGATGAGATTTTGTAATGAATCATTTAATGCATTATTAAAATGAACAACATCTTCATATTCAAACATTCCTTTTGATACACCAGATTGATTAGTTAAAACGATTTTAAGACGTTCAATATTGAACTCATTTAAGAGGAATTCATATGCCCCCTCTTTAAGCTCTAAATCATCAACCTTATGCACATATGAATGATCAACGTTTAAAACACCATCGCGATCAAGAAATACAGCAGGTCGATAAGCCTGCTTCTTATGGTAAGACTTAACTATTGGCATCACTGCTTTCTCAAAATGAGGCATCCCCACTGGATCAACAGCATCAACATAGAACACACCACTAGCAGCGTAATATTCAGAGCAAAGTGTGATATCCATTACTTCAGGAAAGAATTTTTCATTATTTTCCAACTCTTCACCATTGAGATTTAGTTTTGATAAATAGTAGTACTCACAATTACCATTCTTAGGTAAGTCATAAATATTAAATAGGTCTGGCCTCACACTACTTTTATAAGTAATGAACAAAACCTTATTACCTTCATTCACTAGATCCTTTAGTTGGCCATCGTCTTCAAACTCTAAAACTTGAAAAAGGTCACATTCTAGTTCTTTTATCTCTTTATAGTCACGTTGACAGAGAACAATATCAAACATATTTAATCCTTGCGCTTAAACTTCATTGAGCAGTTAATTTTGTAAGAAGGTGCCGTAAACTTATTCATAGGCTTAACCCTTACTTGAAGGTTATCTCCACCAATGGAGATATTAAATGAAGAGATCTCGGGATTTAAATCGTGAATTCTTATCTCTTCAACTTCTGTGTAATTTACGACATGACAATAATCTAAATCATAACTTTTATGCTTATAAAAACAAATCCCTTGGACAACATCTTTATTTCCAAGCCCCATTAAAGGAAGTAAGGATTCAATAAATTTGGCCTTATCTTGACTGAGTAATTTAGTAAATATTTCGTGATAATGCTTAATTAAATGACGATAGAGAATATAGAGGTCATCACGGTCTGCATCCTTAAGCTCTCCTGGCAGTTGAGTCTTTGTCCAAAGGGAGTCAAATCGTCCACTATATTCAAGTCCATGTCTATTATAAAGAGAGCTAGCAAAACGATCAAATTCCTTATCAATAAATTCATTTAAAGTATTTTGAACGAAGCCAATTGAGTCATATGATCTAAAGTACTTTTCAAAAATACTCTTCGCACCAGCAGACTTAGTTGTGATATTGGCACCACTTTTAACAAGCTTTAAGCTAATTGGAACAATCTTCAAATCACCGCTTTTTATATCTTGAACTTGTACAACGATATCTGCTTCATGTAGGCGTTCTTTAATAATATGATCGTGTCTCTTACCGACGACGGTAACGTTTTTAATTTCACCTTCAATATTTGAGCTTAAATCCTTGGCCATCTCAATTGCCAGAAGAGGAAGTTTTGCCAATAGGTTACGATCATATTGCCTTAACCAACTTTCATACTCTCTCATCATAGTTAAAAGCTCACTATCCACATTCTTCAAGAATAGAGACTCTACTTTACTGACAATAGCAATTTGACGGGCCACTAAAAACTCAAAAAGATTGCCCTTCACTTCATTTTTGAGTGCTTCTAATTGAGTATTATTATGTATTTCTTTAAAGTTCTTGGTAACCATATTCCCTATTTAAAAAAAGTGAAGTTTTTTGTGGCCATAAAGCTTTGACTTTATTATTCTTTTTAAAAACCATACTAGCTCAACACTATTGGAATGTCATGATTGGATTTCCATCTATTCTGGAAGGAATAGAAGACTTAAATCGAGAGCAAGTTGAGAAACTCCTCGCTCGCACAAAGGAACTAAAAATTGGTTCCCCTGCTAGACTTCCCCTAAAAAGAAAAATTTCAGTTGCAACCTCTTTCCTAGAGAATTCAACACGTACAAAACTTTCATTCATAATGGCCATAAACCTACTTAAAGGTATTCACATTGATTTTGAGGCAGAGAAGTCTTCACTTAAAAAAGGTGAAAGTCTAGAACAAACACTTCTGACTCTTAACTATCAAGGTTTTGATATATGCATCGTTCGAACAAAGGAAACGAAGCTCTTATCTCAATTTAAACAAAGGCCACCTATAAAAATGATTAACGGTGGAGATGGAACAAATGAGCATCCAACTCAGGCCCTGCTCGATCTCTATACTTTAAATGAATTATTTAATGGCGAGTTAGCAGGAAAGAAAGTTTGTATTGCAGGAGATTGTACTCATTCACGTGTAACACATTCTCTTATGAAGCTTCTGCCACAATTTGGTATTGAAATTACCCTATGTGGGCCTAAAGAGTTCCTACCGAAAGAAATACCTGCAGGTATTAAAACAAATGCAAATCTAGAAGAAGCATTAAAAGAAACAGATGCTGTTTATCTGTTAAGAATTCAAGCTGAAAGACATGAGAATCAATTTGATATGTCCACTTACAATGAGAAATGGGGACTAAACTTAGATTTAATTCGTCAGGTAGGCCGCAAGATTCCAGTGTTTCACCCAGGTCCAGCAAATATAGGTATTGAAGTGGATCAAGAATTAGTAGATTCAAACCTATGGATGGCCCACAAGCAAGTAGAAAACTCAGTATATGTACGTATGGCAATCATTGAGGCAATGGTTACTAATGGCGATACAAATATTGGTGCAAAATATAACACAATTAACTTTGATAAAGGATTAACGACAAATGAAGAAAACAAAGTCTGATGGTCAATTGACATCATCACAACAGTCGGAACTTAATTTTCAAACCTCTCTTAAACAAACTCCTATTTTTCTTCATTTTCCAGATCATACAAAATTCCAAGCATATATTAATCTCCCTAATAACGACTCTCGACTAAAAGATGGTATTTTTGGTGAAGCGGCTTTTACAACGGGAATGAGCGGATACCAAGAAACAGCTACCGATCCATCCTTCCTTGGTCAACATATCATTTTCACAACGGCCCATGTTGGAAATTACGAATACAATGAGAAAGTTTCCCAAAGTCTTATTTCACAAAAACCATTGGCCCAAAGTTTAATAGCACGAAACTTTTCATATAATGAGTTCTTAGAAAATTGTGATACTCCACTAATAAGTGACGTCGACACAAGAGCTCTTACAAAATACTTATCATGTGAATCAAAAGATCACCGCTGTCTTATAGCAACAAGTGAAGAAGCACCAAATTTTAATAATCACAAATTGATTTGTAATGAATTATCTAGAGTATCAATAAAAGAGAAGAAGTGGATAATTGAAGGTAAAAATCCGATTGTCGTTATGGATTATGGGATAAAAAAATCAATCGTAAATTATTTAAAAGACCTTGGACATCCCCTAGTGGTTGTTCCTAACAATACGCCTGCACAGGAAGTTATGGAATTTAGACCAAGGATGGTCTTTTTATCAAATGGGCCAGGAGATCCAAAAGAATATAAAGAAGAGATTTCACAAGTAAAAGAAATTCTAAAATCAGATATTCCGGTTAGGGGAATCTGTCTAGGACATCAACTTATTGGCCTTGCGTGTGAAATGGAAACAATAAAACTTCCATTTGGACAAAGAGGGGCAAACCACCCAGTCTACAATCATGGAGATGAGTCCCTACTTATCACAAGTCAAAATCATGGTTATGCAATTGATGCAGAATCATTTAATTCAAAAAGACTTGAAAACGAATTTAATCTAAAACTTTTTTGTGAGTTCACTTCCCTATTTGATCGCTCACTTGAAGGTTTAAGAAGTTACGATTCAAGAATCCGAAGTGTACAATTTCACCCAGAATCAAACCCTGGGCCTAAAGACGCCTTCGTTTTCTTTGAAGAAATTAAAGAATTTTTAAATGGAGATATTAAAAAATATAATCCTGAAGATATTAAAGAGATTCCAGAATATCACCAAGGCCAAATGGAGTCACCTTATAAGAAAATTCTCTTAATTGGATCTGGGCCAATAAAAATAGGTCAAGCCTCTGAGTTTGATTATAGTGGGACACAGGCATTAAAGTCACTTAGAGAGCTTGGATTTGAAGTAATACTACTAAATTCAAATCCAGCAACTATCATGACTGATAAAGAGATGAGTCATCGAACATATATTGAGCCTATTACCAAAGAAACTATTAAAAAAATTATCCTAAAAGAAAATGTCGATGCAGTCTTATCCACAATGGGAGGTCAAACAGCACTTAATATGTGCATAGAACTAGAAAAAGAAAATTTTCTAAAGGACAACGGTGTCGCTCTATTGGGAGCAAATACAGATACAATTGAAAGAACAGAAGACCGTGAATTATTTGCAAAAGAACTAGATAAGCTTGGCTATAAATCGGGTAAGAGATTTTGTGCAAAGAGTTTTGAACACGCACTAGAGCTTGCTGACAATGATGTAAAATTTCCTTTAATTATTAGACGTGACTTTGCTCTTGGAGGAAAAGGTGCCGCTTTAGTTCACAATCTAAAAGAGCTAGAAGAAACCTTATCGTCAAGTGATGTAAAGTTTCCAATTACCATGGAAAAATCTCTTCTAGGATGGAAAGAACTTGAACTAGAAGTAATGGTTGATAAAAATCGCTGTGGTGTTGTCATTTGCTCTATTGAAAATGTCGACCCATGTGGAATTCACACAGGTGATTCCATTACAGTTGCTCCTGCTCAAACAATCTCTGATCGTTGTTACCAACAACTAAGAACCATGTCTCTAACGATTGCTAAACATATGAATGTCGTAGCCGGTGGTGCAAATGTGCAATTTGCAGTAAATCCACTAGATGAAGATGATATTGTTGTTATCGAGATGAATCCAAGAGTTTCAAGATCATCGGCGCTAGCTTCCAAGGCCACAGGTTATCCTATTGCAAAAATCTCTGCTGGCCTAGCTGTAGGTCTAACATTATTTGAAATTTTGAACGATATCACACGTATCTCTCCAGTAGCATTTGAGCCGACGCTAGATTATGTTGCAGTAAAGATACCAATTTTTCCTTTTAATAAATTCCCTTCAAGCTCACAGGTTCTAGGCCCTCAAATGAGATCTGTGGGAGAAGTTCTTGCACTCGGTGGAAATTTTAATGAAGCTTTTATGAAGGCCCTTCGTGCTACAGAACAAGGACTTGAAGTACCTTCACTTGAGCAATTAAAAACAACCCCTTATCCATTAACAAAAGAATATCTTAAAGAGCGCTTAACAAATCAAAGAGAGCTATCTCTACTAACGGCCCTTGAAGCTTTAAGACAAGGATTTACGACACAAGAGATTTATGAAATAAGCTCCATCACTCCTTGGTTTGTTAATCAAATGGCCTTATTCCATCGAGATGAAGTTGCCCTTAAAAACTCTCCAGATTTAATTAAAGACAAAGAATCTCTTTTTAATCTAAAAAAGAATGGTTTCTCAGATAAGTACTTGGCCTTATTAACTGGTAAAAGCCTTGAGGCAATTCTTGACCAAAGAATAGCAAATAACATAAGACCAGTCTTTAAGGCCGTCGATACATGCTCAGGTGAGTTTAACGCTCTGACACCTTATTTTTACTCTACATACACACAATTTAGTGACGTAAAACCTATATCAGAAGAAAGTTGTGCAATATTTGGTTCTGGTCCAAATCGTATTGGACAAGGAATTGAGTTTGACTACTCATGTGTAAAAAGTTGTATGGAATTAAAAGAGCAAGGAGTAAAGTCTATACTCCTTAACTCAAATCCTGAAACAGTTTCAACAGATTATGATAGCTCCGATAGACTCTATCTTACTCCTCTATTTTCAGAAGACCTTTTTGAAATCCTAAGTTTTGAATCTCCAGAACAAATTATCACTTCATTTAGTGGTCAAACAGGGATTAATATTCGCTCTCATCTTGAGGCACCATTTAGAAAGAAGCATCAAGAATTTAACTTTTTAGGACCTTCACTTGAATTACTCGATACGGTTGAGGATCGAAAACGTTTTGATAGCCTAACTAAGGAAGTTCCTCTATCGCATACAACTTCTAAAGAAGTTAGAGGTTATAAAAACTTCATTAACGCTATTACTGAGGTAGGCTTCCCAGTCATCATTAGACCAAGTTATGTTATTGGTGGTGAAAGTATGTTTATCTTTGAGGGCCCAGAGGATATCGAAAATCTTCCTGATCAAATTTTAAAAAGCCTTCATGAAAACTCGATAGTTTTCCAGGTCGAAAATTATATTTCTGGTGCACTGGAGTATGATGTTGACTTAATAAGAGATAAAAACGGTAATACTGTATTTACAGTATGTGAGCATATTGAATATGCAGGAGTTCATTCCGGTGATTCTGGTATGATATCTCCTCCTGCCAAAGCAAATGATAATACCATCAACAAAATGAGAGAACTTGCCTGCCAGATGGCAGATATTATGAAGATTACTGGGCCAGTAAACTTCCAATTTGCTCTTAAGGGTGAAGATATCTATTGTATTGAAGCGAACCCAAGAGGCTCTCGAACGATTCCTTTCCTATCAAAGGCCTACGATATAAATCTTGCGGCCATTGCAACAAAAGCATTACTTGGAAAAGAAATTGAAACAATAAGTAATATCAAAGGTGATTATCATATCATTAAGCAGTCGACATTTCCTTTTGATCGATTTGTACAAGATTCAATTATCCTTGGCCCAAAAATGCGCTCTACTGGAGAAACACTTGGTATTGATAAAGACACAGATCTTGCAATGTTAAAGTCGTACTTGGGAAATTATCCAGACATAACAAATAAGAAGTCAGTTCTTGTATCTCTAGCAAAAAAAGACGATCCAAAGTTAATTGAAAATATCCAAAAGCTATCAGAACTTGGACTTAATTTCTATGCGACTAAAGGGACACATAAATTCTTAAAAGAAGAATGCAATGTAGATGCGACTTTAATTAATAAATTAGCAGATAAAGGTGACAATCTTTCAATGCTTGATGCTATCAAGAAAGACGATATGGCCTTCGTACTAAACACACCATTAAATCAGGGACGCTCACAATCCGATGGAGAATTTATTAGAAATGCCGCCATCCAATATGCTGTCCCATGCTTTACTAGAATAGAAAATATTAAGGCAGTAACAAGTTCCATTATTAAATCATATACCACAGAACTTGAACCAGTAAGCCTTCAAGAAATGAGTGGAGAGGTATAAATGGAAAAGACCTTTGTAGCGCTAGATAATATGGATAAGGATCAAGTTAGACAGCTTCTAAGTGACTATCCTCAAATCAAAAAAGTTAAAATTGGACTTGAACTCTATTTAAAGTATGGCAATTCGATAGTTAATGAAATTGCAAATGACTTTAACGTTGAAATCTTTCTCGATTTAAAACTACATGACATCCCTTCAACTGTTGCAAAGGCAATTTCAGCGCTAAAAGGCCTACCAATTAACTTCTTAACGATTCATGCAAGTGGTGGAAGAAAAATGTTAGAAGCAGCATTTGAAAGTGCACAAGAAAATCTTCCAAACTGCCAACTTCTTGCCGTTACAATTCTAACTTCTCATACAACACGAGAAATTAAAGATATATGGGGAAGAGAATATAAAGAGAGTTTAAGCGCATTACTTAATGAGATCACAAAAGCACAAATCACAGGCCTTGTATGCTCTGCCCAAGACCTGTCCATTATTAGCGCACAAGAAAATGAAACAAACTTAAGCTTTACAAAAGTGACACCAGGGATTCGGCTAAAGAATGATGAAAGTGATGATCAAACAAGGATCATGACACCTGAAGATGCAATTAAGGCCGGCAGTAACTTTCTTGTCGTTGGGCGCTCTATAACTAAAAACCCCAATTCGATTTTAGAAGGTCACTACCCTTAATTACATATCCCAGTAACTTTCTTCTAAGCTCTGCTCTTTTACTGGCAAATTGCGCGATAGTCTTGGCGACTTTTGCTTAAGAACCTCGTAACTAGTTCTATTTGCATATTTACATAATTGGTGAATCGAAGAATAAGTTAAGTAGGTACCATCATGCTTAATTGAATGCGGTAAGAGTTTACGGTGATAAACATTAGCAGAGATATCATGCAAAATAGCTGCAAGTGCAGCATCTCCAGCACCATTAGTATTTTCAATACTCTCAGGTCCTCCCATAAAAGGATTAATATGAGAGTAAATCTTTATAGGCTCTTTACAATGTTCTTTTAGTTGTCCACGAGAATATTCAAATTGATTATAGTTTTCAATTGATTTTGAATGCAGCTTATCTTTAGTTTCTCTGGCCTTTTGCTTACATGCCCAAGAGGCCATATAAAGGCCCTGGTCGCCATCAGTAATAAGAGCAAGATCAGTAATATCTAAAACGGCCTGTCCAATTAATAGTGGATCATCAATTCCTAAAAGAGCATGAGCTTCCTGGCGATTCATGGCCAAGACATTTACATTCTCTTTTACAAAGTCAAAAAAGAAATCGCGATTCTCTTCAATAAGTGAACTTGTTCCAAGAGCAAATACAACTGGAACCTTATATTTCTTGGCTATGCTTACGGCCTTAAGGGTAGCTTTAAACAACGGAGCGCTATGATCTCTTAACAAGAATGCAGTAACTAAGAGGGCACTTGAGTTTTTTATTAATTCATAAGGAATGAATGATTCATCTAATTGATTCATTATTCCTTTTCCAATAGCGAATGTACGCTCTTTATCAGGAGTGATCATACAAATTGCTCTGGCCATTTGCCCTTTACAAGGCTGTAAATAGCTAAAATCTACTTTAGATGAAGTACTGCAAATATACTTAAAGGCATAATCCCCTACTTTTATATTTTCACAAATAGTTCCCAGAGCAAATGATTGATCATCTGATAAAACTGAGTAATTATGAAGGGTATTCCCAACGGCACCACCAGCATATTGGCCAAGAATTTTATCGTTTTCTAAACAGTCTTGATAAAGCTCTTCAACGATGTGATCAGGTAAGATATAAGATTCACCTGGTGAAAGCTTATAGCGCTTTAATAGATCTGTTGGGGCATCAATTTCGATATCAACTAATAATTGATCGATTCCAACAATATATACATTTTCCTTACTGTTGAAATCTGTTTCAAATGAAAGTCTGCCTTTAGCACTTACCGGAAAGTAGTGCTTGGAGCGTCTCTTACCTGGAAATCTCATGGTAGTTCCTAAACTATTGTAGTCAAAAATTTTAAATTGATTATAATGTATATATGAAAAAAATTTTAGTATTATTTTGTATTCTTTTCCATTTAACAGGGCATGCTTATCGTTTTGCCATAACAAAGGCAAGACAAACAGTTGTTTATGCTGATGTCGACCTCGCGGCCCCTATTGGATATATCAGAAGCGGTAGGAAGCTTAAGGTTGGAGATACGAGTTTAAAACAAGGTAGCATTGTCCCTTTAATCGTTTCTGGAAAAATAGCCTATGTTAAAACAAGTGATATCAGCTTTACAATCTCTGGCTCAAAACTTGAGCATAGAACTCCAGAGCTAACTGAGCATGAAATTGATAAAATTTTCAAAAGTGATGCTGAGAAACTTAAAGAAAATAGCTACTTAAGTCTTGATTACATGCGAGTTTCACCAGGCAGTGACTGGCAAGACTTTCATGAAAAATATAGCAATACAGATGCCCCGGCTTTTAATCGAATCAACCTTGCTATTGAATACCGAGACCCAAAGTCGAGAAACGGCTTTAAGCTTGGACTGGGTTATCTCTTTGGTTCAAGTGAAAATACAAAAATCACTAGTATCTACGGGGATTTTCAATATCAATTTCGCATTATTAATCGATCAAGTTTTGCACTTGAGGCCTATGCAGGACTCATTATAACTGGAGACTTTACACAAGAAAACTTTGGTGAGAAGTCAGCTGGAGGCGCTTGGGGATATAATGCAGGAGGAAGAGTAAGGATTGCACCTTTTTCGGCCCTAGGATTCTATGCTCAAGCAGCAATAGTATCTTATAATTCTTACTCAATGGATGAAATCGTTACTGAGACTGTTTCTTCTGTAGGTGGCGTATCTTTAGGTGTTGGTATAAGTTATCGACTATAAAAAAAGCCTAGCTAAAAGCTAGGCCTGTATATTTAGAAACAATTTATTGAAGCATTTTCTCCAGATTCATTTACATATTCAATGAAAATTTCATCAAGCTTTTCATCATAATTAACTGTAATATAATACTGATCAAAGCTTTCTTGAATAAAAATTGAATTTTTAAGGCTTACGATTGCATTATAGCTAATTGTATTTCCATTGAATGCCTTATCACCTTCTGCTCTAAGATTATATAATCTAATTTCTATATCTTCATCAGTACGAGCAGAATTTTTCTGTCCATCAAGACATACATTTCGATAGTCGTTTAAAAGAACATCACGGATTTTGTCTTCAATTTCACGTGCACCCCAGCCAGTTTTAGCACCCCAACCAGTCTTTCCAAGAACATCAGATACATTTGGTAAGAGTTCATCGAATACGACAGTAGAAAACATTGCACTTGTGTTTAAAGAGATAATGAGTGTGAGAAAAATAGTTTTAAGCATATAGTGTATTCCTTTTAATGCCTATTTATCCTATATTGGCGTCATTTACTCAACCATGTGTGTAATATCTTTAGTTCATTGTATAAATTAGTAAATTTTCAAATATTTCACAGATTTTGCTAAATTTATTTGAAAAAAGAGACGAAACGTAAGTTATGGATATTAGAGGTATAGACCTATTTAGCTATATTGATTATCGACTTTATTTAGAAGATGTCTTTAGTGAGCGAAAAAAACTTGATCGCAAGTACACTTTTGGAAAGTGGGCAAAAGAGCTTGGTATCTCAAGTGTTTCAGGTCTAACTATGATCTTAAAAGGGCAAAGACATCCTGGCCCTAAGCTAATTAAGAAATTAATAGAGAATCTCAAATTAAATGAAAAAGAAGCAGACTTCTTTACATCTCTTGTTCAAGCAAAAAAGAATGCAAAAGGAGATGAAGAAGTATTTCAAGTTATTGCTCAAAAGCGTGTGACGGATATCTCCAAAAAAGAAAGGCAAGTTGAATTTAAATGGGAGATGGCCCTAATTAGAGAGATGTTAAAGTGGAAGAACTTTAATACAACTAAGGACTTAAGCTCGCTACCAATTATTTTTCAATCAAATGAAGGTTATCAAGAGATTATCGAACAAATGAAAAGCTCAACGATAATCAAAGAAGAAAAGAAAAAAATTAGTCTTAATCCAGATTACGAACCTCAATACAAACTTGAGATGTCACAATTTGTCCCTCTCCATCAAGAAATATGTGATCTATCAGATGATAGTTACTATATGCCAAAAGAGCAAAGAATTCTTGAGCACGTCCTTATCAATGTAAAAAAAGAAGACTTAACTAAGGCAAGAAAAAAACTATATGAATTCATCCAAGAATTTACAGATGAGTTTGATAGAGAAGATGGTAGCTCTGATGATCATCAAATCTTTAATTTAACCACACTATTCTTTCCATTTACAAAATAGAAACTTATTTAACATTATGAATGTAGACAGAACTTAGCTTTCCAGGTCCCATACAATGTAGCCTGATCTGCATATTTTTATCAATTTGAGCATGACCAATTAGTGCACATTGCGCAGGTATTGAGTAGTGATACTTGAGTTTCGTTGATAACTCATTACCATTTTTTGTTATAACGCTTATGTTATTTCCAAATAATCTTTGCATATCGGTATAGATTGCACCTTTAGAAGTATCAATTTGTGACATTTGAAAGATTTGAGAAAAGTTAGCACCTGGGAAACTAGACTCTCTATTAATAGAACGCTTAGAGTGATTCACGATCTTATTATCTACAATTTTTAATAAGTGAATATTATATCTTCCTTCAACGTATATTGAATACTCGCCTTGACCTTCATCAAATGCTGCAAGAATTGAAGAAAGTGGATCTTCCCACTCACTCTCAAACCTTAAGGTCTTAGATGAATCGGAGAATTTAAATGCAAGCTTGTTACGTTCTTGCTGTCTTGTGATGAGATAGTTTTGAGTGAACTCACCATCAACAGTAGATCTAATCGTTGTAATATTAGACTTATGAATTTGTAACGATCGATTCTTTTTAACGATATTAAAATTAGTTGTATCATCAAAATTAATCACATAGTAATTATTAAAACTGACCTCTCCTACTGCAAAAATTAACTTCACACTCCCCTTCATTAGAGATTTATTATCTTGCTCAAGAAGTGATACAAATTGTAGATTTTCAAAAAAACTAAGGTCTAGCTTTTCTCTTAACTTAGAGTCAAAATCATAAGACTCTAATGTTCTAATTTGTAACTTAACTTCTTCGTCGACAACCTCAGGTAGAAGATAGTATGGACGTTTCTTTTTAACGTTATTTAAATAGTCGATTGGATCTTGATTATTATCAATTTGAGGTAAATCAAAAACTCTTGAAACAAGCGGTACTAAGACATCACCAAGAGATTTAGACGTGGTTTTAATAAAATTAAAATAAGGCCTTCCACGATTAAAATTCAATCCACCAAATTGTGTAGCATTTAGTTTCCATATTGATTTTTCACCAAATAGTGGTTTCCCAGCTACATCATATGAAGCGAGGATATATTCTCTCTTATCTTTAGAAGTTCCATACACAAGAATATCTTTTGTACCATCTAGATTCATGTCAGCTTTTAAAACACTAATGACATTGATATCTGTTGCAAATTTAATTTGCATTGGTGAATACTCTTTTTTTGCTTCATTTAGATAGAAAATACTTCTTAATGAACGATTATTTAATACATAATAATCCTGTGTTGCTTTATTAGCAGTGAAATCGATTACTTTTAACAGAGCTGAACTTTTAATATTAGGTGCAATTCTTAACAGAGCGCCTGCTGCAATCTTAGTGATCACCTTGGCCTCATCTAACTTAATTGGCTTAACAAGCTGTAGACTTGCCTTTTTAGAAACAAGAACCTTATCAGATGAAGTGATTAATTTTATATTAAAATTTTGCCAAGACTCAATATCAAAAGATTTAATTTTTGACTTAAGCTTTATCTTATTGCGTCCATTTACTATTTCTTTGTCAAAGCAAGTATCTTTAATAAGTATGTCACTATCAGACGTTAGACATACTTTATGAGCTGAAATTGATTCATTTGGATTATATACTTCAAATTCAAATACAATATCTCCACGAGGAGATACTTCTAATGTATCCATCTTCTTAGTAAGAAGAACAGGATAAAGATTCTTAACTAGAAGAGATCTCTTGTAATCAACACTAGGAAGCCAAGAGTCTTTAGAATAATTTGTGCTTGATTGATTCAAGACAGATAAGAATTCATAGCTATTTTTAACAATTCCTTTTAACTTTAAGGCAGCTGCAAGTGCTGTCACATGAGCAATAGCGTAAGAAGTTCCACTTTTAAGATCATATTGACCAATACGAAGAACTTTTGATTCCATATTTGTTGGAATCGTACTAATTAGCTTCTCTCCAGGAGCATAGATATCAACAACCTGACCAAAGTTAGAGGATGCAACTTTTTCACCTTGAATATCAATCCCACCAACACAAATAACTCCATCATAATTACAAGGAAAGATATTCTTTTTCTTATTATTATTTCCGGCAGCAGCAACAACAATCACATCTTTTTCTAGGGCGTAATCAATTGCACTAATTAGCTGTGGAGTTTCGATTACTTTTGGAATACCAAGAGAGAGATTAATTACATCAGCACCATTATTTACAGCAAAAGCTATAGCACGAGCTATATAACTTGAAACGACCTTACCTTTATAAGTAAAACCCTGAAAGTTTGTAATGGCCTTAATTGGCATAATTTTGATATTTTTAGGCAATAGGCCATCGATACCGACACCATCTTTCTTAGCGGATAAAAGACCTGCAACAAATGTACCGTGTCCTTCATTATCTGAAACGTCAGCATTACCATCTAGCACATTATAACCACGACATGGTAATTCTTTCTTTTCTTCTTCACTCTTACCAATACATTCAGGATAGAGCCAAATATTATCTTTTAATTCAGGATGATCGATATCGACACCAGTATCAATAATAGCAACTAAAGACTTTTTATCATCAATACTTTCTAAGTCCTCGTCAGAAAAGTAATTAATATCGACACCATCAACGCCTTTGATTTCTTTAAATTCTAATTCTGATACTTTTCTTGAATATGATTGTGAATTATTATCTATAGACCATTGTCTAGAAACTAAATCGATACTATTAGCATTCACAACAAAATATACAGCAGAAAGCAATAATGTTTTTAACAAGTGAGTTCTCATTAATTAAGATCCTCCCTATACCACAGGCCTTTAACTTCTGCTTTAATTAGATTAAGAACAGATATTAACTTACCAATAGGCCCACCAAAGCTTCTCGTATTGATCTTTCCATATGAATTACCTTCAATAGGAGCTAGCATTAATTCATGATCAACGCGATATCCTGAAAGCTTAGATTCAACGTATAAGTTTCTTTCACCAAAGAAGTCTAAAAGAGTACGTGCATCAATGTAGCGAGCAAAATAATGACCGACATGAGAGAGGCACTTTAAACCTTTTTGAGCTTTATCTTTTCGTAAATACTTCCTACACCAATATAATTTATTAGATATTACATCAAGATCCCCACAACGAAGACGTTGAGAGCGTGTTTGCCCTGAAGTATTGCGGTCGTGACGACGATGTCTCTGGTGACAATTTCTAATAATCATCTTATTTGATAACTCATCTAATTCTCTATCTGAGATATTAAGAATTCTCTTAACTGCTCCATCAAAGAAATGAATCTTTGTCTCAAGTCGTGCAAAGTGCATATCTCCGGCATCAGATGCATCTGATTTTGTATATAGCTTTAAATTAAAGTCCTCGTTTTCCTTTTTAAGTTTCTTTCTAACAACTTTTTCTTTAATTACAGCTCTTTCATATGTTTTACGATAACTCATATAAAGCTCTTTCATATTGCTGATTTCAACTTTTCCTTCGTCATCAATAAGCTTTGACTCTAAAGTTGTCTCATGTGTAGTAGCTGCTCCAAAGAGATTCTTTCCTGGATTCTTATAATAATGTTTGGCTTCAGACAAAAATGGAAGATCATCGACATCAAAGCTTGAGCCAATTTCACTAATATATCTCTTTAAAAGGTAGCCACCCATGTTGCGAAGAAACTTACTATAATTGACACCATCAAGTTCACCATGACTAGCAGAAACTAATTTTATATCAAGGCGATTCTTTATTTTAACCAGTATTTCACTAAATGTATTAAGAGACTTTTTAACAAGAAATAAAAAGTTAAAGTTAAAGAGACTGTCGTTTGAATTATTATAAACTTGAATATCTTCTTCTCCCATCGCATCGTTTGTACGATCTCTTAATAAAGAGATAAACTTAGCAACGTTCTTAGAAAAATCTAATTCATCCTGGTCTGGATCAAGATTGATTTGATATAATTTCATATCAAGCTTTGAATCTATCTTCTTTCCTTCAAACATAACAATTGGAATAAGATATGATAATCCACCTCGAACCCTAAGTTCATTTACACGTGCATCATCATAATAAATATGAAAATTATATTTTGATTTTCTAGTAATATGAATACGTGATAACTCTTTATACTTCTTACTTACACTCCCATAACCGTTAGCAACATCAAACAGAGGAGCATTTATAGAAAGTGTAATATCAGGAACCACTGAAGTTGATATAATAATCGACTCTCCAACCCCAAAGTTCTCTGAAATTGAGCGGTATATATCAAATAGCTTTTCTTTTTTATCTTCCTCATCATTTGAAGCAGATAAATATTGAGTAAGATTCTTTTGTAAGACCTTAAGTGTTTTTCCTACAAGCATATTCTTATAAGGTGTTTTAATTGCTTGCTTAAGATCTTCGACAGGCCTTACATGAGTATAGCTTGTATGAATACCAATATTAGGAAATAACGATCCACTGGTTGTTTGAGAGATAAACCTTTCAAGCCCAATAAAGAGTCCTAAATTTGTTGTAAAACCAATGGTATCTGCTAATTGAACAAAGTTATCTGTACCAAAGTTTTGACCTACGACAACATCTCTACCAAATAAAATATTTCCACTTACAACAGGAGACTTCCAGCTTGAAAAAGGAAGTGGTGGAAATTGTCCATGTTCTTCAAAATAATCTAAAGCAAATTCTTTATTTCCTTCAAAGTCTTCTTGCAGCCATTTTATTTTTGCATCCGAAATATTAAATAGTTTTAAGTTTTCACTCACCTTACCCATAATTCCAGAAAAAGCTGCTGATTGAGCTTCTCCAAAGAGAAAAGATGGTAGATGATCAAGTGGACCTTGAGATGCTCCAAAACTGAATTGTCCAGCGTAGCCCTCAAACTTATGAGGCTTTAAGTGTCCATCTTTCACTAATTCGTGTTTTATTTCTTTTTTAAAGTCATATTGCTTGGCCTGAAGCTTTAAAACTTCAACCAAATTATTTCGTCTAGCAATTAATTTCTCGATAAGAATCTTTTCAACGATTGCGGGATAGTGAGAGGCCTTTACTAATGCCGTTATATCTTCACGATCAAGCTCGGCCACAAGTCTTGCCATCCAAAGCACATCATCATATGTTGCATCGAAATCTGAAGTTGTAGGATAATCAAAAACGAGATGTTCATTTTTTATTTTTAAGAAATTATATGAGAATTTATTAATTGATTCATTTAAATTAAGATAAGAATAGATCACAATTAAGCTTCTAAGGGATCTCAAATCTTTTGAGTCATTTAAAGATGTCAGAGCAACGTCATAGAAATCACTTTCTTGTGGCATACGAACAAAGATATCTTTTAGAACTAGATAATTCGTACCTTCTTCAACTAGCCAATTCTTATATGATGCTCCTAATTGAGTTACTAGATCAACGTCTTTAAAGAAGTCTTTTTGTCTTTCATTTTTAAAATTGATACGCACTTCTTCTAAATATTTTGAAGCTGGGATAATGTAGCCAAGCCTTCTTAGAAAATGCTTACGAAGAAGTATTGTATGTAGACTTTTTGAAAGGTGTACCTGGAAATTACCTTCATTATTTGAAGCATTAAATCGTAAGATACTTGCAGGAGAGCTGATTGTTCCCTTGAAATCTAATTCATGGCCTTTATAAATTGGTAATTCTTTGTCATCACGCTCATGATCAGCGAAGTTATTGTGACCGTTCCAAAGACTTGAAAGTACAGGTGAAAGCTTGGATAGGTCCACTCCTTCTTGTTGTAATTCGAAGGCTTGTTCTGAGTCGATAGCACCATATTTAGGACTATAGAGATCAGCAGCAGGTAAAGACTCACCTTTAATAGCAACCAAACCAGTGGAAGCAAATGTCTTATAAGACATACTGACTAAGACAATAAATAATATAGCTGCTTTAAATAAATTCATTGCCCTAACTCTATCAACATATGGAACGAAATAAGGAGAAATTGAAACAAATTCAAGTATGTAAATAATGTGAACAGTAATTAGTTCTCTAAAAACAAAGGGGCCAATTTAGGCCCCCTCTACGGTGTGGTATTTCTTGTCTTATCAACAACTTATAATTCAATTGATAGTAGCTCTGGAAGGATAACATCTTCGATATTCTGAGTTGTCGTTCCTAAGTGGCCAGCTACATCATCAATGATTTGTTCACGTGCATTTAGATCATTCTTTGCGGCCATGAATTCCTCAATCGACTTACCTGTAAAGTGCTTGATATTATTTGCAATTGCTTTTTGGTCTTCTTCAAGAAGTTCACCATTTTTGGCATTTTCTAGCATTCTTGAAACTTCTTTTTCCATCGTTACTAGAGAAAGAGCTTTATCTGAAGGAAGTTTAAATGCTTGAGAATAAAGAGAAGCTTTATTAAACATTTCTAACTCTTCATCATTAGCGGCCATAAGACCTGTATCCATTGTTTCTTCTTCATCTTCATAGTAGTAACCAGTATCAAAACCTTCAAATACTGGATCACCAAATACATCGTAACCTACGTGATCAACGATTTCGTAATCATCACCCCAACCGTCACCGATAATTCCATAGTCCCAAGCATCATCACTTTGAACATCACGGAACTCATCAGCTAGACCTTGGTTATTTGAGTAGTAGTCCCAATAAGCAAGAGTTCTAAGGTATGTAATATCAATAGCTACAAATTCATTATATTTAGCATCCCAGTAAACAAAGAAGTCTTCTCTAAGAGAATCATATTCATCTTTTTCAAGTGTATTTAGGTCATAGTAATAAGGATCAACACTATTTAGAGCTGATACAAATCCATTTGCTGTAACATAAGGTGACGTGTAAGTACCGTAAGTCGAAGAAGAACTGCTTCCTCCACCTGAACGTCCACAAGATGCGAATAAAGTTGCTAGCGCTGCAATAACCAATAAGTTTTTCATGTAATTTTCTCCCTACGTTTCAAAAACTCGACACCCCTCGCTGCCGATAGTGTTAAAGTTAAATCTTCTTGATTTAAAATTGAATAGTGAAACTATTTCAAGATTCATGCCAACTTTTACACCACATAATTGACGTTTTTAGTAGCATACTGGCCCCAAGTTGAAAAATTAACAGGTGCTTAATGTAACTAGATATTATTTTAGGACCAGAATGCACCTTGCAGCACATCATTTAACGCTGTGCTCTTCATAAGCGCTCAAGATCCTTTTAAGATTGACCACTTAGACAATATTACTTATATTTTATATTTAAAATATTAACGTGTTTTTGAGTAAAGAATTTCAAGATGAAAGTAACTGAAAATATGGAAATTGAGATTATCGAGGCCAGTCTACTAGACTATCTACCTCATTATGAAGCTTTCTTTTCAAAAGTCGGCTTTAAGCGCATTGAAGGCGCTGTCTTTGGTGTACTCGTTTATTCTCCAAGGGCCCTTGCCTCTGATGAGATTGAAAAGATCTTAGGTCTATCGCAACCAGCAGTTTCAAGTGCCTTAAAAACACTTTCAACATATAAGATGGTTCTAACTAAGGATCATCCTGAAATTAAACGAATGAAAATCCATGAGGCCAATGATGATGCCATCAATATCGTTTCCAATATTGTAAAGAAACGTGAACTTGAAATCATCGAAGAGTTTGAGAATATCACTTCAGAGTCTTTAAACCTTATAAAAGATGAGAAAAGAAAAACACGACTAACAAATATTTTAACGACAACTCGATTTGCAAAATCATTGAGCGAATTCATCATCTCTATCAGCAAAGAATTAGATAATCCTTATATGGCCATTGAGAAATTCCCAGTTGTAACGAAAGTATTAAAAAACTCTATGACAGATATTAATCAACTTAAATCAGGACTTAAAACTGGTTTAAGAAACTCATTTCTAAATATTGTATCAAAAATTGAAAATGAAAAACATAATGGAGCAGGTAAATGAATCTATCACGCGTTGTGATTACAGGTGTTGGACTAACAGCACCAAATGGAAATAATTTAAGAGAATTCCGCTCAGCACTTCTTGAACAAAAGTCAGGAATCACATACGAAGAAGTTCGTTTTATGGGAGAGATTCCAGTTGGAAAATGTGACTTTGATGTGAAGAAGCATCAAAAAGGAAAGATGAGAAAACGTGGAACACGCGTAGGAAGTATCTCTGTTTATTGTTCTAAAGAAGCACTAGAAGACGCAAATCTCAATATCGATGAAATGGATAAGTCTCGAATTGGAATCTATCTTGGAATTACTGAGCATGGGCCAGTAGAGACAGAAGAAGAATTATTCCAATTCTACAAGAATAACAATGAAGATAATTCACTTTGGACTCATCACCACAATCCAAGAACAGTTGCCAATGCTCCTGCTGGTGAAGTTTCACTAAATCTAGGAATTACAGGGCCTCACTATACAATAGGTGCTGCATGCGCGGCCGGGAATATGGGACTAATCCAAGCGGTACAAATGTTACAACTTGGAGAAGTTGATCTCGCTCTTGCAGGTGGTGTATCAGAGTCTGCAAATTCATTTGGAAACCACGTTTCATTTAAAGCGCAAGGTGCACTAGCAGACTTCCCAGAAGATCAGACTAGAGCAAGTCGTCCACTTGATAACAATAGAAATGGAATCGTTATCTCTGAAGGTGGATGTGTATATACACTTGAAAGACTAGAAGATGCACTCGCTCGTGGTGCAAAAATTTACGGTGAAATCGTTGGCTATCATACAAATAGTGATGCCTCAGATTTCGTATTACCAAATCCAGAGCGTCAAATGCAATGTGTACATAAAGCAATTGAGAAAGCAGGACTTACAATTAAGGATATCGATATTGTAAACCTTCATGCGACAGGAACAAAAATGGGCGACATCCAAGAAGTTTCAGGAATTAAAGAAGCATTTAAGGATGCTCCAGAAGTTGCTGTTAATTGTACAAAAGGCCTTATTGGTCACGCAATGGGTGCTGCTGGTGCATTAGAGCTAGCAGGAAACCTTCCAAGCTTTGAAGATGGAATGGTTCATCCTTGTCACAAAATTGATGAGATCGATCCTGAATGTGCAATGGATCAACTCGTTTTAGAAAAACCACTAAAAAAAGATGTGAAGTATATCCTAAACAATTCATTTGGAATGTTAGGTATTAACTCAACGCTAATTATAAAAAAATACGAAGCTAAGGCTTAATTTAAAGTAAAAAGAATTACAGGAGAAGAAAATGACACCAGAACAAGTAAGACAAATCGTTGTAGATATTATTGCAGACATTGCTGTTGATGATGATGTAACAACAATCGATGATGCAACTCCACTAAGAGACCAACTAGATCTAGACTCAATGGACTTTCTAGACATCGTTATGGAACTTAAGAAACAACACGCTGTAGAAGTACCTCAAGAAGACTACCCAGAGCTTGCTTCAATGAACTCTTGTGTTGCTTATCTAACACCAAAATTTCAATAAATTGATACATGGCCACCAAAGGTGGCCAATTTTTAAAAAGAAACGATATGACACAAAAATATGATGTAATTGTTATTGGCGCTGGGATGAGTGGACTTGCTGCAAGTATTAGGCTTGCGATGTTTGGTAAGAAAGTTGTCTGCCTAGAAAAGCACTCTATCTCGGGAGGACTGAATTCATACTACCGTCGAGGTAAAAGAAATTTTGATGTTGGTCTACACGCTCTAACTAACTTTGCACAAAGAGGAGAAAGAGGAAAACCTCTTACAAAACTCTTAAAACAACTACGTATTCCATGGAAAGAGCTAGAATTAATTGAACAAAAACAATCAAAGATTATCTTTCCCGATACAACTCTTACTTTCAACAATGACTTTGCTACTTTAGTTCAAGACATTGCAGAAAAGTTCCCTACTCATATTGATGAATTCAATTTATTTGTGGAACACATAAAAGACTTCAATGAAGTCGCCCTAACTAATGAAACATTTATGGCAAAAGATGTTGCCAGAAAATATATAAAAAATGAAAAGCTTATCTCAATGATCTTTGCACCTTTGTTGATTTATGGATCTGCATGGGAAGACGACATGGATTTCTCTCAGTTTGTAATCATGTTTAAAAGTATTTATCTTGAGGGTTTTGCTAGACCAGATGGAGGTGTTCGAAAGATTATCAATCTCCTACTTGATAAGTATAAAGATCTAGGAGGAGAACTTCGTTTTCGCGCAGGTGTCCAATCGATCAATACACAAAATGATAAAGTAACAAGTGTTACCCTAGAAAACGGTGAAGTCCTTGAATGTGAAAAAGTAATCTCAAGTATGGGACACCCTGAAACAATGTCAATCACTCAAGGCCAAACATCTCAAAAGATAGAAGTAGGCCCGATGACCTTTTGTGAGACTATTCTGTGTTTAGATGAAAGACCTAAAGACTTTGATATGAATGACACTATTCTCTTTTACAATGAAAGAGAAGATTATCAATATCGAGCTCCAAGCGACTTTATCGACGACAAAAGTGCAGTCATTTGTTTCCCAAATAATTTTGCAGATGATGATAACAATGAAGGCCTAATTAGACTTACTTACATGGCAAATTACGAAAAGTGGAAAGAACTAGTCAATACTGATCGCAAGGCCTATTTAGCTAAGAAAAATGAAATATACGAGCAATCATTAAAAACTCTTAAAACAATATATCCAAATGCGAAGCTTGATGTGAAATTCAAAGATGTTTTCACACCTCATACAATTGAACGCTACACAGGCCATATGCGTGGATGTGTTTACGGCTCAACTCAGAAACTACGTGATGGTAGAACACCAGTTAATGGACTGTTTTTATGTGGAACAGATCAGGGATTCCTAGGAATCATAGGCTCAATGCTAAGTGGAATTTCAATGGCAAACTTACATGGCCTAATGGAATAAGAAAGGAAAAAAATGAAGTATAATAATGTCGTAATAGAAGACTACGCATATATAGATCCTCCAGAAGTTTTAACAAGTGATAAACTTGAGGAATTACTTGAACCTATATATACAAGATTAAAACTTCCTCATGGAAGACTAGAGCTTATGACGGGAATTAGGTCACGAGGTTTTTGGCCAAATTCAACTAGGCCAAGCTCAATTGCAACTCAGGCAGGAGAAAAGCTCCTAGAAAAGCTTTCTAAAAAAGGTATTCAAAAAAGAGATATCAAACTGCTAATTAATTCCAGTGTATGTCGTGACTTCTTAGAGCCCTCAACGGCTTCGGTTATTCACTCTAATTTAGAAATGCCACAAAGCTGTAGCCTATTTGATATCTCAAATGCTTGCTTAGGTATGATTAGTGGATGGGAAGTTGTGGCAAATATGATTGAAACAGGTGCTATTAAGCGTGCAATTATTCTATCTGGTGAAAATAGCGCTCCCCTTTTAGAAAACACAATTAAAACACTTAATGAAGATCAAACAATTACAAGAAAAAGCGTTAAAAAGTTTTTTGCAAACTTAACAATTGGATCTGCAGGTGTAGCATATTGTCTAGCTCATAAGAGCGAGGCCCCTAATGCACCTCAAATTACTTCAATAATTAACAGAAGTGACTCGACAGCAAATAAGCTATGCCAAGGCGATGGTAACCCAGAGACACTTGTCATGGAAACAGACTCTGAAGAATTACTAAAATACGGAAAGGCACTAGCAAAGAAAACTTTTGAAGAGTCTCAATTAAAAGCTAATGAGATTGATATCGTTATCGGCCATCAAGTTGGTAAGGCACATAAAGAAGTCGTTCTAACAGAGCTAGGACTAAATAAACATCAAACATTTGATACATTTGATACTTTAGGAAATACAGGCTCAGCAGCGCTTCCTATTACACTTGCAAAAATGAATGATGAACAGGGAATTGAAAAAGGTAAGAAAGTTGCTCTTGTAGGAATTGGTTCTGGTCTTTCTTGTTCTGTACTAGGAGTAACTTGGTAATGGATATGACAATCGATACTTGGCAACACGAATACCCATTTAGGAATAATTTTCTTGAAATCAATGGCAATAAATATCACTATCTGGATGAAGGTAATCCTGAAGGTGAAGTTGTTATCATGCTTCACGGAAATCCAACGTGGTCATTCTATTACAGAAATATTGTAAAAGAATTACAAGAAGATTATCGTTGCATTGTTCCTGATCACTTTGGATGTGGCCTATCAGATAAGCCACAAGACTATGAGTATACATTAGAAAATCACATCAATAACGTCCTAATGCTTATTGATCAACTCCAAATAAAGAAGTTTAAACTTCTAGTTCACGATTGGGGTGGAGCTATTGGAATGGGTGTTGCAACATCAAGACCAGAAAGTGTAACAGGTGTTATTCTACTTAATACAGCTGCATTTAAGTCTCTTGATATCCCAAAAAGAATTGCTCTTTGTAAGCTCCCTCTTATTGGTGAGCCAATGGTTCGCACGTTTAATGCTTTTGCTTGGCCTGCAACATTTATGACCACAACAAAGCCTCTAGCTAAACATATTAAAGAAGGTTATCTCCACCCATATAATAGCTACAAGAATCGAATTGCTACAGCTCGATTTGTAAAAGATATTCCTCTAACAAAGTCCCATCCAAGTTATGGAAGATTAGAAGAGATTGAAAATGGACTAAAGAACGTAAAATGTCCAAAAATGTTTCTCTGGGGCGCTAAGGACTTCTGTTTTAATATGAAGTTCTTAAAGAGATGGAAAGAGTTTTATCCCCAAGAGGACTCAAAGACTAAGTATGTCGTATATGAAAATGCTGGTCACTATGTGATTGAAGACGAAAGAGAAAATTGTCTTAAAGAAATAAAAGGCTTTCTGAATGAATATAGCTCTTAGAATTGAGAACTGGGCACAAAAAACTCCAGACAAGACTTGTCTTAAATTTCCAGTTAAAACAGGCAGTGGATATAAGTATGACCAATTAAGTTTTAAAGCGTTTAATGACTTAAGTTCTCACTATGCGGCCTGCTTAAATGAAGAAGGTATCCAAAAAGGAGACAAGGTCTTACTTTTTGTAAAACCATCATTTGACTTCCCTGCCCTTACTTTTGCTCTCTTTAAACTAGGGGCCATCCCTATTCTAATTGATCCAGGAATGGGCCTTAAAAACCTTTTTAAAGCAATCAAAGATGCAAAACCTGACTATCTAATCGCAGTTAATATCGTGCATATTCTAAGGCTATTTAAAAAAGATAGCTTTAAAACAATTAAGAAGTATTTCACTACAGAAAGTAAGATACTTTCTTCTTTAACAACAATTAGTTCACTCAGAAATAAAGAACATAGGGACTTTAGTACACAAGAAGTTGCCCCTCAAGACTTAGCGGCCATTCTCTTTACTTCCGGTGGAACTGGTAGGCCAAAAGGTGTTGAATACACACATGAAATATTTAACAGACAAACTGATGTGCTACAGGAATTATTCAATCTAACTGCTGAAGATATTGATGTTCCAGGGTTTCCTCTATTTTCATTTTTTACCATGTCAATGGGAATGACTAGCGTAATCCCAGACATGAACCCGAGTAAACCAGCAAAATGTGATCCCGAAGCACTCATTAAAAATATCAATGATAATAAGGCAACATTTGTTGCTGGCTCACCTGCTATATGGGATAGAGTTGGACGTCATCTAGAAAAGACGAATCAAACACTCGATACTGTAAAATACATTGTTATGTTTGGTGCTCCTGTTCGCAATGAAGTACATGAAAGACTACTTTCAAGACTGACTCGTGAAGATGCGGACACATATACACCATATGGAGCAACTGAATGTTTGCCAGTTAGCTGTTTTAACGGAAAAGAAGTTCTTACCAAAACACAATTTGAAACTGCTAAGGGTTCTGGTACTTGTATTGGTCTACCTTGTCCAGGCGTAGAAATTAGAATTATTAAAGATGTAGACGGCGTAATTAAAGATATAAAAGATACAAGGCAGCTTCCTAGCGGAATGATTGGTGAAATTATTGTGCGAACGAAAACAGCTACTGCCGCTTATCATGAATTAGAAGACAAAACACGAGAAGCAAAAATCTATGACGGTGATACATTCTGGCACCGCATGGGTGATATTGGAAGAATTGATAACGAAGGTAGACTCTGGTTTTATGGACGCAAGGCCCATCAAGTAAAGGCCCATGCCACGACATATTATCCAATCTCAATAGAAGCAATATTTAATAAACATCCATTAGTTGAGAAATCCGCTTTGATATGGATTCTTAAAAATAATCGCATTAGACCTGCTTTAAGTGTTGAACCAAATTCATTTGTCATGAATAAATCTCGCTTAAAACAAGAGTTAAAGATCATGGCCAATCAACACTCACACACAAAAGATATCGATGAGATTTATATCTGCTCAAAATTTCCAGTTGATATTCGCCACAATATAAAAATTGATCGCAAGGCTTTATCAAAACTAGCACAAGCAGGGAAGCTGAGGTAGTCATGAGAGTCTTAGTTACAGGTGTTACTGGCTTCTTAGGCTATCATATTGCAAAAGACTTATTAAAAGATGGACATGAAGTAATCAACTTCTCTCGTCGACACACCTCAGAAGTTGACGAGCTCGGTATCGAAACAATTAAAGGCGACCTAACTAATTATGAAGATATTAAAAATGCCTTAAGAGATATCGATGCAGTATTCCATGCTGCAGGAAAAGTTGGAATGTGGGGGAAGAGTAAAGACTTTCATCGCATTAATGTTGATGGAACAAAGAACCTTGTAAATGCTATGAAGGAGCAAGGTGCAAAATATTTAATCTACACAAGTACACCAAGCGTAGTCTTTGGAAAAGACGAGATTAAAAATGGAGACGAGTCACTTCCCTATCCAAAAAAATATCTTAATGAATACGCAAAATCCAAATCTATTGCAGAACGATTTGTCCTAGAGTCAAATGGCCATGGAATACTAACAACTTCAATTAGGCCTCACTTAATTTATGGAGAACGCGATAAGAATATCATCCCAAGACTTATTCAAAGGGCAAAAAGTGGCCGTTTAAAAATTATTGGTGATGGCCAGAATTTAGTTGATATTAACTACGTAGAGAATGCATCACATGCACATGTCATGGCCTTAAAAGAGCTATCTACAGAGGCCAAGAATCAAGGAAAAGCATATTTTATTGGCCAAGAGAAACCCGTCAACCTATGGGACTTCATTAATAAAATACTAGAGGCCAAAGGTGAAAAGCCTATTAGTAGTAAAGTTTCTCTTAAGATCGTATACTTTATTGGCCTTATTTTCGAATTAGTTTATAAGCTTCTAGGAAAGTATGACGATCAACCACCAATGACACGTTTTGTGGCCCTACAAATGGGAACTTCTCATTATTTCAAGCATGATAATGCAAGAGTTGATTTTGGTTATTCACCTAAAATAACAATTGAAGAATCACTTGAGAAGATAAAAAACTAGCGCACTTAAAATCAAGCGATAAACTAAAAAGTAACCAAATTGGATTCTCTTTATAAGTTTCATAAAATAGTGAATAGTAGCAAGGCCCACAAAGAATGAAACCAACATGCCTATTGCACAATTAAAGAGCTCAAATTGCACACCTTGTGGTTTAGACATTAAGTTATAACTTTTGAGCATAAAGGCTGCAAAAATAAGAGGCAGAGATAATAAGAATGAAAATGAAGAAGCGTCAGCTTTAGAAAGCCCTAAGAATCTTGCCGCAGTAATTGTAATACCTGAACGTGATACACCTGGGAAAATCGCCAGTACTTGAGATAGTCCAATTACAATAGACGATGAGGCACGAAACCCTTCCATATTCTTATTTGTTTTACTTATGCGATCTGATATGAACAATAAGATACCAAAGAATGCTAAGTTGAATGCAATAAAGACTTCATTTCTTCCATAAGCTTCAGCAACTGGTTTTAAGATTAATGCAAAAAAGCCTGTAAAAAAAGTTGCGATCATAAAGTTCTTAGTGAAATCATCACATGTTTTTCCAGGTAGAATAAAGAAAATTGCATTCTTTGAAATTCTTAAGACATCTTTATGGAAGTAGATACCTACGGCCAAAGCTGTTCCCACATGCATAGCTAAATCAAAGAATATTCCTGGGTCTTTAAACTCATATATGAATGGAAGTAAGGCCAAATGACCAGAGCTTGAAACAGGTAGAAACTCTGTTAATCCTTGAATTATTCCATAAACAATGGCCATCCATAATGTCATTTCAACTTTTCCTTAACTTCTAAAATTGGCTTTTTATCTTTTAATTTTAGGCCAAGAAGAATGTCATTGAAACCCTTAATTGTCGCTTTAGAATAAAATATGTCTTTTCTTTCTAATGCCATTTTAAAAACTAAAGAATAACGCTGCAAGGCTGAACGTACAGTATCGATATAATCTTGCTGATTAGACTCTAGGGCAGATAAAGCAGACTCAACGTAAACTCCTAAAATATATCTTTCAAAGTTTCGTCGATAATCTTTACTCTGATCAACTTCATTTAAAAAATCAAAGGCAAATAAAGGATTAAACAAGCTCTCCTTAATCCAAATATCATATCTCTCCTCTACTTTCTTTCCCCATCTAGCTTTGAAAAAAAGTGCGTTAGACAAAGCGGCCTGTGACTTATCATTATCAAGATGTCTGTCCCAAACACTTTTATAAACAATAGGCCTTAACTGTGAGAGACTAAAAAAAGTTTCACGGTATATAATATTCTCACCAGAATAATCTTTTTTACGTACAAATATAGTGTCTCCACTTTTAATGAAGTCCACATAATTATCGTGTGTTAATTCAAGTAACTTAGATAGCTCTAGTTTCATTTGAAGGTATGGTAGGAATTGGAAATGCCCTTTCATCATTAATTTAGGAATATTTTTATAATCAACAAGAAAAGCATTTGATATTAATTGAAACAGCTCTAGTGATGCTCGTTGATTAATATAGAAGTAGTCCTTGTCATCTTTAATTGATAACTCCAGCGATTTATCAAGTTCGGGATAGTACAGGCTAAAAAACCAAAGATTATTTTTGGCGACTTTAACAAGCTCATAGAGATCAAAACGTGAAGCTATTTTAAAACTGCCCTTAATTGAAAGTTTCTTATCCCATAGAGAGACTAAAGGACGAAAGATTGTTTTTGATGAAACCTTTCTAATTTCATAACTTGGAATAAGCTCAAAACGCCCATCTGCCAAGTTTGTGAAACTAGAAAATCCCAAAGTTTTTGAACCAATTTCTTGAAAAGATTCAAAGTCCTTAATATCCCCTTCCACAAAACTCTTTAGGCCATAATCAACTTGTTGCTGTCCTAGAAGTTGTTGCTTATACATCAAAGGACTAAAAGGTGTTAAGGCGACTGCTATGAGACAGATTAACGTAGCAAAGAAGTAAGAAATTACTTTTGAACGATACACTAAGCGAGATGCTGTTAATTTAGAACTCCAAGGATGTTCAATTTCTCTAGAAAAGAGGTCAAGTACAACACGAATAGGTAAAAGTATTAATCGCATAATGGCGGCCAATCTTCGCAAAAAGAAGCTAGGGGCCATAATTCTTACACCACATATTAATTGTCCAAAAGTTAAACTGAACAACAGAGCGCAATAGAAATAATAGAAGAAATAAGTCACGACAAAAACAAAGAGATGCTGGATCGAGAGAGAATCCTTTGAAATATGAAAAACAGAGTTGGCCAGTGCCAACACGAACTCATTTGACAATAATCCGTAGCTTAAAAACAAACATAGGCATAAATCGATTATAGTGGCCGTAGTCTTTAAATATCGTTTCGGTGTAAAAAACATAGAGATTTTGCTTCCAAATAATAGTTATTTCTTAAAACGGCCACAAAATTTGGCACTATATTTTTAGAAATTTTGAAATTTAGATATATTTTAACACTATGAAATGACGTGATCCAATTCATAATTTCAAGGACTTATTTTCTTGTCGAAACAATAAATTACCCAACTTACTAGGTCAGAATTGAAAACCTTAATAAAATAAAGAAAATAGATAATTTGTCGATAAGTATAAGGCATTGAATTGACAGGGGAACTAAAGTGAAAAGATTAACAAAGGCCAAAGAAACAAAGAGCTTGAATAAAGAAGGTGAAAATTCTTCTTTAAAAAAAGTTAAGGTTAGCGTACTTGCACTAACTCTTATTCATTCATCTCTACCATTAAGTGCTCAAGCTTTTGTAAAAAAAGATGGAGAGACATGGTCTCAATACACTTCTGGCTCTGGTGCTAAAACAATTATGGGTGCCCTAAACCTTGTCGGTAATATGTCTAAGCAGATGTATAACCAAGGACAACTTTCACAACAAGAAATCCAAGGCCTGCATTCATTCAATAAAGCACAAGCAGATGCACAACAGAAAATGTCTGCTCGTCGTTTTCACCCTGCCTTTAACTGCCCTCTTGCTCCTGAACCAATCCTTGCTCCAAATGGTGCCTGTAGTGTTGGTGGACAAATGAAAATTCCAGAGCAAGCGCTTGAATTTGGACAAAAGATTCTAAATGAATATATGAGCTTTAAAAAGCCTCGCAATGTTCCTCCTTATATCGGGGAACAATGTCTTACAGAGGGTCTAAAGAGTATTGAAGACAATTACCAATCAATGACATCTAAATATGAAGAGATGATTGCTCAATTTGAAGCTCAATTAAATCAAACAATTGAAATTCAAAAGAAGAATAAAATCAAAGTCGATGAATTAAACGCATTACTAAATGGTGGCGGAAATAAAGTAAGTCAGGACTTTAAAAATACTGACTTTAATAAGCTACTACCAGAAAACTGCGTTGATGCATATGATGTTAACAAGATCATCAAAAGCCCTAGAGGTGGTGGACTTGTTGGCCTAAAAGATAAAATGACAAATGATGAAAGAGAAGCAAAAGGATTTAGAGGACACTCTCTTGCTGAATTAAATGCAAAAATAGCAAGTGATAAGAAAAAAGTTATTGCTGCTCTTAAAAACGACGGACTCGGTGCCCTTACACGAAATAGTACTTATAGTGGCCTAAGATTTGGGAAACTATTTAATGATATCGGAAAAGGTAACCTAAGAGCAGACCTTGGAACAAGAGCTGCAAAGATCAATAATCTTATGAGCAAACTTGGTGTAAGTGATGCAGACGTACCAAAGGATCCATTAGACCCAAGCTTTAGTGCAAAAGTAGAACGTCTTGCTGCAAAGAGTACTGCTTCATATCAAGAGAAGTTTGTCTTAGAGTGTATGTCAGGTTCAAATAGAGCTGCATACTCAACTCCACTAGCACAATCACTAAAGAGCTTCGATCACGTAAAGCTAGGTAATAGTGGTGATGCCTTAAGCCGTTTTAAAAGAGTTGCTTCTGATGCATTTAGCTCTCCAACTTCTCTATCAGCACTTGATCGTACAGTTAACTCAATCGAAGATGGAAATATCAGAATTACTGTTACTAATAGTAGCGGTCGTGATGTAACAAAATCAGTTGGTCAATACTACAATGATCTAAAGAATGAATGTACAGCAATCTATAATGGTGACCTAAAGCCAGCTGGTGATGCTGCAAAACTTGAAACATATCGTGCAGAAGTTCAAGAACTAGTAAGTGAAGCTAAGAAACTACAAGAAGATACAAGTAGAAGTATCGCTTCAGGTGGAGAAGGAAGTATTTCTGCTCTTATCGATGAAGCATTATACAATTGTAATGGACGCTCTGTTGAACTAAGTAGCTGTAGTTCTAAAGATACTTATAATACATCAAGCTCAAGTTTCTGTGTAACTCAGGCAGCCTCTTGTTCTGAAAACCTTGCACAATGTAGTGCATTCACAGAGAACTTAGTGCAACAAAAGACACAAGAACTAAAGCAACAAGCTGACCTTTATAATGCACAAATGATGCAACAAGAAGAAAGGGCCAAGGCCCTTGTGACTCAAATGCAGTCACACATGTCAAATGTTGCAGACAAAATGTATAAGGGAATGTTCCCTAACCTAACACCAGCTGCAGCAAAAGCTTTTGGATTATCATCAATGAACGGTCTAACATTTGAAGGTGGACTTACTGCTATTGATGTTCCAAAAAGTGATCAACAAATAGCTGGTATCTTTCTTGAAAAAGATCCAGAAAAGTTTAAGAAAGCATTAATGGATCAGATGGTTGGAAATATTTCTAAAATGAAAGGAAGTCTTGAAAACTGGAAAAAAGAGCAAATGAATCATATTGCTGAACAAAAAGGCACAATTGGACAAAGCTTAAATGATGAGATCACAAAGTGGCAAAACTTTGTTTCAGACTGTAATGGAGCAATTCAAGAAAGAAATAACAAGATGGCCTCACAACTAGAAGAAGCTAGAAAACAAGCTTCAGAAAATGCGCAAGAACAATTGAAGTTTTGTCAAAAACTAAGAGGTCTTCAAGAGCAAGGACCAGGGCCAGGTTGTAACGGTGATCACTCAGCAAAGGATCTCTACTCTGATGCAGTAGAAATTGCTTCTGTTCTTCAAGCACAACAGCCTCAACGAGGACCAGCAAGTATATTAAACCCAGGTAGCAATAGTACACAAATATTTGAACAGATAAATGAATATAGTCGCTTTTGTGATGAAGCAAATTCACAAGGACTACTTTCTGATAATGGAGAGGATGATAGCTCAAATGATCAATTAATTACACTATGTGAAGACAATGGTGGCGATCAAGAGTTAATCACGAACTTAACAGATACACTTATCAAAGGCCTAACAGAGGATGAGAAGAAGTATGAAGATAACTTAAAGGACTACATCCTTGGAGAAGCCGACTTAAGTGAAGATCTGAAGAAAGTGCTAAGGAAAGACAATAGAACAATGGCAAGACAAATTAAGTCATTACAAGAAAGATCTAATGAGTTTAAAGACTCTGAGAATGGATATGGCCGTGGATTCTGTTCAATGATTACTAGCAATAGCGGAAAAACAGCTTATATCTCTAAAGAATGTAAGAAATATGAAGGCGATGAAGATAAGACTGCTTTCCAAAAATGTGAATCAGAAGCAAGAGATCGCTTCAGTGACGATAAACTCGATGCCCTTGGACTTTCATCAGCTGCAAAAGTTATTGCCTCAGTTAATAGTCCAGGACTTCAAGATGCATGGCATAGCATTGGTGAGAAGTATAATGGTACAGCATGTGCGGCCATCAACGGATCACAACTCGGGCAAAAAGGACTTATCCCAGGACTTATGGAGAAGATCAATCGCGATATAGCTTCAGAGGATGGGATGATCCAATAAGGAAAATTAATTAAGGCATAGGAGGCCTAATTGAATATAGCGGTACGTAAGCTTAGAAAAAAACAAAGAGAATTAAAAGCACTCACCTTTTATTTGTGCTTAGGGCTTCTTACAACTTCATGCTTAGTAGATCCCGCTCAAAATCGTACAGGTTCTGGGGGAAAGGCCCTAAAGAATACACAAGATACAGTCTCTGCAGGTTATGGACGAGTACTTGCTGCTAATCCACTGATCTTAAGTGATTATAGTGCTGATGAAGATACAGATCTATCAACTCTTATCACGCGCTCTCCAGTACCAATCACAAATAATCAATATCTAATTAAAGATTGTACCATGGTTGCAAACTGCCTTGAGGTTACAGAAGATACAGGAATTTCTCCTTTCTACAATGAAACAAGTCAATGGGCATTTCCAGTTACATCAACTGAATTTCTACAAATTAATGCTTACTACCACATGTCAAAGATCATGGATACATACCTATCGGACATGCAAAATTACTATAATATCGTTTATCCAAATACTGGATCACGTCCCTTCTCAAGTACAATTCCAAGTGATTCCGATCAGCATAAGTCATTTTGGAAAAGCTTAACAAACTCAAGTTCAAAACTTATTGTAGAAGCGGATTCTTCACTTAAAGATAATGCAAGCTTTAGCCCAAGTAATTTCAAAATAAGGCTAGGTTATCTATCTGGTTATACAAATTTAAAAATGGCACAAGACCCTTCAGTTATCTACCATGAGTTCGGTCATACTGTTGTTGAGCGTCTAATGAACCATCGTAATCGCTCTTACGCAGTAAATAATTGCCTTGGAAATGATGAATACGAAGTATGTAGTGGTGAAAGTCAACTAGGATACTTTGCTCACGATGATGCTTTATCAATCAACGAAGGTCTATCAGATTATTTCTCGTACTTCGTTAATAGTCGTGAACATATGGGAGAATGGGGACTTGGTAAATTTAAAAATGCCTCTCGCCCACTTTCAGAAGATGATAGTCTTCACATTGCAGGAATATCAAGTGATAGTGATTCACGCTTAAGATATCCAGAATACCTAGGATATAATGTATATTCACCTGAAAAAAGAATTGATGATATCCACTTAGATGGACAAATAATCAGTCACTTCTTAGTTGCTCTTACAAAAGAATTTCAAAATAAATGTACTGGCACTCACACACAAGCTAAGAAATTAGTATTCTACACTTTGGCCGAAACACTGGCAGAACTTGGTGACTTAACAGCAAAGGCAAAGGACAGTTTTGTCGACCAGATAAATCTGGATATTAACTATGCACACGAATGGCTTAAATCAGTAAAGCCTGTTAATTTTAGAAACTTCTCTCAGGCATTTGCTAGAAATGTTTTAAAAATGACTATACAAAGCACAAGCCTATGCCCTCTCAATTCATTCTCAAAAGATGATCTTGAGCAATTACTGGACTCTTATGGCCTACTCCTATTTAGAACATATAATACTAATTATAACTTTACAGGTACATCTGGTAACGTAACTGTTAATCAACTTAATAGAAAAAAATCTGAACTAATAAGTAAAAATCTTTTAATAGAAGACACAAGATCGACATATTCGGATATTAGTGTTTTCGATATAAGATCGACGATCTATCAAACAATTAGAAATCAAATGAAGATCGAAGAAGTCACAACAACAGATGCAAGATACAATAATGGTAACGGCCAGGTTTCACCAGGAGAAATCGTTGGAATCTTTGCTAATGTCTTTAATAAGTCCAATTCGATTATGGCAGGAACAAGAGTGCTCGCTTCAGACTGGGCACATATGCAAGATGGCCTTCCATGTACAGATTTAAGTGACAACTTTCCTTCCCTAGCTCAGGGTGGAACAACATGTGACCAATTAACAAAAGATAACTATGATGATTCAGGACGTATCATGCCAGTTTGCATGCTTACATATAATGATGGCTCAAGCACAAAGATTTTAAATCAACATGAATTCTTAAAAAAGATGAAATCAGATATTGGACTACTTGAACAAGATTGTCTTGGACAAGGAGAAGAAAGAACACAAGATGATTTAAATAACTGTTTCGTAAAGGCCATACCAAGTGCTAACACACAGAATATACCATTCATGCTACCTAACTCAAACTGGCAAGAAACAATGCAAGATGAACAAGGACAGCCAATATTCACTGACTCAAATTTAATGTTTTTTGAAATTAACAAAAATATACCAATTGGAACGGAAGTCACATGTCGCCTACGTACGACATTTTCAAATTGTGATGATTGCTATCATGATAGCCAATCTTCATATGACGACTTCAGTGATTTTGAATTTGCAGGTGAGAAACCTTTTAATATTTTAAATATTAATTTTAAGATTGGACAATAGGCCATAAGGGAAATCATGAAAAAAGCATTAGTAATTGGAAGTTTCTTTGTTGCTGGGTTATTCATTATCTCTTCTTATCAAAATGAAGAATCAAATATTGTCACAAAGTCAAAAGTTCAAGCAGATAAAGCTATAACAAAAAACACACATAAGCATCATCATAATAAGAAAGTAAAGTCTCGCTCTATTGCATCTTTGGATACATCACTAAATAAGAAACCGCATAAAGTAGAAACGGAAACACCACAATTTGGACGAATAAAGAAAGAATTAACTGAATCTGATATTGAAGTTATCAACAAGGTTAAGAGCAATATCCCTGCCCTTGCAGATAGTGAATTTGAAATTGTAAAAAGGCTAAGAATCTCTAATAAGTCGATTTATATCGTTAATCAGACATTTAATGGATTACCGCAATCATTTACAGCACTAATTGATAACAAGAGTGGTCGAATTGAAAAGAGCTGGGGCAAAACACGATATGAAATGCCCCAAGCAACAAGACACTACCCAGCAACTACTTACTAACTTGCTTTACCCACTCAGTTGTATGACCGTTTAGGCCAAGCTTACGAGGAGTTTTATGGTAGCCGTGGCTTTCATTTAAAGAATATTGTCTGAAATTATCAATTGAACAATAATGAACAATCTCATCGACATTAAATTCTTTCGCGGCTTCTTCAAAGAAGTCCATTATTCTGTGAGAGTAACCACTCCCACTATGTTGCATTTTGATTGAAGTATTTTTACAAAGCAGTTTGCTATCTTCTTTCTTTACGAAAGCAGCTGCAATGATTTCATCTGATAGCTTTACTGAAAATAATTGCCAACCATCACTCATCTCTTTTTTAATATCATCAAGAGTCCACTTAAAATCTGGACTATCAGAGAATGCTTCAACATTGTAGTCATACACATCTTTTACATTCTTTTGAGATGTTACTGATTCAAATTTGAGATCGCCGACATTAATGGCCTTTACCATGATTCCTTCCTAGTAAAATTTAAATATAAAAATTGATCTTAAAGAGTTGAGATATACGCAGCAAGATCTTTGAAATCTGAGTCTTTCAGATTCTTAATAAATGGTAACATATCTGGGTTCTTTCTTTCACCTGTTTTAAATTGAACAAGTGACGAGTAAATATACCAATCATATTGGCCAGCAATACGTGGAGCCTTCATTGACTTCTTACCTTCACCATTTTCACCGTGACAAGAAACACAACGATTATATAATGTCTTACCATTAGCAGCGCTCTGTGCTTGAACACTATTCATTGAAAAAATACCAAGTGTGATAAGTGCTAGGGCCGTTAACTTCATTCTACTTCCTCTTTTATATACTCAAAAATTTTTAATATTTATTTACCTATAGCTATCTAATATTAACTGTTTATATATTACTGCGCAACCAATTTTATCTTTGTACTCTGATATGAGAAATTCAAATATCTAGCAATACTATCAAATAATACCTCTTTCAATTTATTGGCCTGCGGGCCACGAAGTCCACTAAATATGATTCTATCATCAAGGCAAACTTCATTCTCTTCTATGCTAAATAACTGAATTTCACCAATTTCAAACTGGTCTAAACAAGAATTAGTATTTTCAACAAAATTACTAACAGAATCAATTCTCTGTCTCAGAGAAAGACTTTCCCATTGCCTCATTTCAACCTTATTGCTCATCAATTGAGAATCAAAATAGTCCTTTTGGATGTCCAAGAGAATCATTTCAAACCACTTTTTTAGCTCTAAAACACCATCCCAGGCACTTTTTGTAGGATCATCACGCAAGAAGCTTTCTGCTTCGCGAAAACTCGCCATAAACAGTCCTCGAGGGCCAATTTTACTAATTATATTTAGAGCACTTACCACTAAAGCTTTTTTTGCCTCAGCATTCTCTTGCGTAGACATAAAATGCTCGTCAAAGAATGTTGGTGATAAGTATTGCCCAAATTCACTTCCGGAATAGTTTTCTAAGAGAGAATGGGCCTGGTTAGATATATTCATTTTTATCTTTTTGTTAAAGTATGAGATCTGCAAATTATCAATAATGTTACATTTTGACCACTAGCTAGCGCAGTAATCTTTTATGTTATCATAATCACATGAGTGAAAATTCTAAACGCTTTCATTTAATTGATTTGATTCGCGGCATTGCCGTGATTCTAATGATTATCTTCCACTTCACCTATGACCTGGATATATTCGGATATGTTGATGTCGAGTTCTTTAGGCCTGGTTTCTGGTATTACCTACCAAGACTTATTGTTACTTTATTTATGTTTTCAGTAGGTGTCTCCATCTGTATGGCCCACCCCGGAAAAATACACATGAGATCCTATAATATCCGCCTTGCAAAAATTGGAATTGCGGCCTTAATCATAAGTATCTCAACTTACTTCATGTTTCCTAAGAATTGGATATACTTTGGAACTCTCCACTGCATATTCTTTGCGACTATTTTGATCACGCCACTACGCAATAGGCCATGGCTTAGTGCAACCCTTGCCGTCATAATCCTTATCCTTGAACAAACAAAGTATGCAATTCCTTTTCCACAAATGGATCATGCATCTCTAGATTATATTGCAATATTTCCATGGGTGGCCGTTTCACTACTTGGTATCACCTTTTTTCATCTCGGCCTACACCGTATTAACTACCCTCAACTTTATCCATTGAGAAAAATACAATTTCTTGGAAAGCATTCATTCCTTATTTACGTTACGCATCAAGTGATACTTTACTCAATTGTATATGTCGTATACCAGTTCACAAAATGGATCTCTCAATTGTAAGTTCTTTGTAAATTAAGCAAAATAAATGGCCTGACTTCAGGGAAAATGCTATTCAAAGTAGCAAAGAAGGAAAGGCCAAGTATCAATGATTACAGAAAAATTAACGAATAAGATAAATTATAAGTATCTTGAGCGCACAATCGGCTCAATGAAGTTTGCAGTTATTATTATCGCTTTATTTTCATTAGCAATGACTGTGGGAACATTTGTTGAAAGCTATTACGGAACTGACTTTGTAGGGCGCCTGATCTATAAGACTTGGTGGTTCATGGCCATCCAATTCTTCATGTGTCTGAGTATCCTATTTGCGGCCTTTGTAAGACTCCCTCCTAAAAAGCGTCTCTATGGATTTTATACAATTCACACAGGTCTAATCGTAATTGGAATAGGCTCATTCGTTACATATATCGCTGGTATTGACGGGACGATTCACCTTCGTCCAATGACTCCATCAAGACAAGTTGTTTTAAATGAAGATGTAATCGAGATCACACGCCCTGATGAAAATACAAGGGCCGTTCTTCCTCTTCCATATACAGCATTTGATAAGAATATTGATGTCAAATATAAAGACGTTGAGATTGGACGTTATATGCCATTTGCTGAAAAACAAATGGAATGGCTACCAGCTCTTGATGAATCTGAAAATAGTGAGAATACTCATTCTTCAAGTTACATTATTTCAAACGATAACGTTGCTCAAGACTTCACACTAAGCCTTCATCCAGAAGCATATGACTTTGAAGCATCTCTATCAATGGGATTATTAAATATCACTTACCTACCAAAAACATTGGCACCATGTATTAGCCGCCCAGGAGATAGCGGATTAATACTTTGGGATTCAAGAAATTCAAAATGTTTCACGGCCGAAGATAAGAATATAAAAGTAGAAAAAACAAGCTCTGATAAAAGATTCTTCGTTATTAAAGATGAAGGCAATGTATATTCATTTCTACCTGATTTAAGCCCATGGGCCCTCGACAGTAATTTAAAACCAGTCATGAATGCACCAATTCGTGTTTTTTCAATGAATTTATTTAAAGAAAAACCGAACCTCTTCCTATTTGGCCGCCAGGCTTCATTCTGGGACAAGTACGAAGAAAAATGGGTTAGCCAAGAATTCGATAACAATGGTGAGATGACTCTACCTTGGATGGGCTTCACATTAAAACTAATACGCCATGAAGATAATCTTGTACCGACAATGGTACCTCACTCGACATTACCAATTCAGCAAAATGGTTCTCTTGTAAAAGGTGCCACTAGAGCGGCCAGAGTAAAAGTTAGAGACAAAGAGTACTGGCTAACTGATGATAAGCCCGTAACAGTTCTAATTGATGGTGTTAAAACAAATATCTTTTTAACAAAGCGATCATTTATGCTTCCATTTGAGTTTACGTTAACTCGTTTCAAAATGGATAAAGACCCAGGGACGAATCGTCCTGCAAGTTATGAGAGTTTTGTAAACCTATTCACAAACGGAAATACTACCCCATATCATGTCTATATGAATAATCCATTAAAATATGATGGATTCACATTCTACCAAGCTTCATATTCACAAGATCCACAAACTGGTCAATATAGTTCAACTCTTTCAGTGAACTTAGACCAAGGACGTTGGATTAAGTATCTTGGTTCACTTCTTCTTGTTTTTGGTTGCTCTTGGCATTATTACCTAAATTATAGGCCAAAGAAGAAGAATAAGGACCTACTTGGACTTGATGAAGAAACAGGAGACCTAAATGCTTAAACTACTACTAAGCTTTTTTGTACTAACAAACGTTTATGCAAATGTTAATTTTTGCCAAAGTGAACTTGAAAAAATGCCAATTAGGCAGGACGGAAGAGTTAAGCCTTTAACGGTTCATGCTAAAGAAGTTATTGATCACTTAACGGGCAAGAAGAAAGCTAAAGGATACACAAGTGTAGAAACTTTCTGTCATTTAAGTGCGAAAGCATTTGGACTTGAAGTACCATTTAAGCTTAAAACAAAAATTGAGCATAAAGACACGAAAAAACTTTTAGATAGCGATGGAGAGATGGGATTTGATGAACTCATCACTCATAGCACGACAATTAGAATGGCATACCAAAAAGAAAAGGTAGAGTCAGGTTATAAGAAAGAGCTAAACAAGTTATTAAACAAAATTGGCCTCTACAATGACATTGTCGGGGGAACAAATTGGCAACTCCCAGTGAAAGTAGGAGCAGAAATAAATTGGACACCTCTTACTGACTTTCTAACGAAGGAAAAGATTGATGCCATAGCACAAACTTCTAGTACGCCATTTAAAGACGCATTTGCTCAAGCAAAGAAAGACTATGTGAACCTAAAAGGTGACAAGTACATGGTTGAGTATACTTTTGATAAAATGCAGTTAACAAAGATTGCATTTGCTTTAACACTTATTGCTCTTGCGGCACTCGTTTTATTTAAAAAGTTTGGCGTGGCCTTAAGTCTTGCTGCTGTAACTATTATTGTTCAAACAATTTACTTAAGTCTAAGAGTTTATATTTCTGGACGTGCACCAATTACTAATATGTACGAAACAGTTATCTTCTCGGGCTATGGTGGGCTACTTCTTTCAATGATCATCGGGCACCTTAAAAAAGAAAAAACATATTTATATATGGGGCTTGCTTATAATCTATGTACACTTATGATGATCACATTTGCGACGAATATGGTTTCACCGTCGATTAGCCCACTTGTACCAGTACTAAGAGACAATTTCTGGTTAAGTACACACGTTACAACTATTATTATGTCTTACGGGGCACTAGCATTAAGTTGGATTTTGGCCAATACAATTCTATTTAGAAAGGCCTTTGGCGAGTTCTCTTCAAAAGATGAAACTTATTACAATGACTTAATTTACACAACACTTAAGTATGGTGTGATTATGTTAGCAGCAGGAATTATTCTCGGTGGTGTATGGGCCGATTATTCTTGGGGACGTTTTTGGGGCTGGGACCCTAAGGAGACATGGTCACTAATCGTTCTGTGTATTTATATGGCAATACTTCATGGAAAATACACAAACTGGATTAATAATAATCGCTTTGGAACTCTCGTAGCTGGAGCGTTTATGAGTGTTATGATGGCGTGGTTTGGAGTTAACTATATCCTAGCAACAGGCCTTCATTCATATGGATTCTCTCAAGGAGGAGCTTACTTCCTTGGAACATTCTTTACAATTCAGACATTAATTTTAATTTTTACTAATATAAAGATTCACTCGAATAAATCAGCATAAGAAAAGGCCCACAAAGTGGGCCTTTATTTTTTATAAACTAGATGAAAATGGATTGATGTATTGAGACTTTAATTCTTCTTTCATAAATGCATTATCATTCATTTCAAAGTAACCAACTAAAGCACCTTCAGTGATTTGTTGAGTCTTATAGTAAGACTTAATAAATGCATCCACATTATCCTTAATAATGGCCGGTAATGGAACAAAGCTAAGCCCAAGTCCAGCAAGCGTTAGAACAGCTCTAAGTCTTTTCACACGCCCAGGTCTATCATATGAGTAAGCAACAGCTGGAGACCTATCAAAAGTATGATTTCCATCGAATAGATTCACAATTACACGCTCACCATCAAGAGTTACTTCTTGGAAGCTGTAATTTAATCTCTCACCTACTTCTGAGTATTTTGAATTATATTGTCTGAAACGGTTTGTTGCCATTCTGAACTGTGAATAAAAGTTTGAAGTACCATATCTTGGCCAGTTAAGCTTAGCACTACTTGATTCCCAAAATGCGATCCAATCGATTCGAGACTCATAAATTGAAGAATAAATCAGATCAACTTCTTCCTTAGTTAGTCCTAGCGCACTTGCATCAGCAAATTCTAAGTAATGAAGCATTAAGTTTTGATGGTAGTGTCTTCTTGTACGAAAAAGCTTTTCTGCTTCAGTAATTACATAAAAAGCAGTATTAAGCGCAGGAACACTAGATAGTCTCTTTCTCGCTTGATTTAAGGCCCATGAAACAACTTTATAAGTTACATTCTTACGATAGAAGAATGTAGAATTATCTGGCTTAGCAATAATTGTTGGATCAATGTAATAAAATGCATCCTTAAGCTTTGCTTGGAATTCTTCCATTAATTCTTTAAATTTTGGGTTTGCAAAAATTTCTTGAAAATTGATTCCTTCAAATGCTCTCATTGAGCGTACAACTCTCTTTACATTCTTTTGAGTTTGAAAATCATTTCCTAGAAAACCATTACCTGTTACAAATAGTCCTTCGACTTCTGCTTCATAATTTCCAGTAAGACCAGATTGTGCCATTAAGGCCTGTTCGTTAAGAATAGAGTTCTTAACGTAATCAATATAGTCTTGAAAACGAAATTTTTTGCGTATCGAAAGATCCCTTACGGCAACGATCTTACCTTGGTCATCTCTTTCAAATGAAAATCTGTCATGAAACTTTTGCAGATTTGCTGCTAGAACATTACTAGATAAAAATAGCATCAATGCTAATATTAGATTTCTCATTATCTTCCTCCATGAAAATATCCTTTTATTTTAAAGGCACTCGGAAAATAAATCATAAGATGTAAGAAAAGAAGAGAATGTTTCTAAATTAGTATAGTAATAAGGAAGGTTTTATTTTTTACTGGCAGTATCTTCAAGGCTTTGCATAAGTTTTTCATCTTCTGTTAGCTCTTTTTCTTTTGTTTCTTGAGCAGATGATTTCTCCCCATCTGATTCGCTATCGGCAGATGCTGCCGCCTCAGCTTCTAAGCGGGCCCTCTCTTTCTCTTCAATAAATCGCTTATTTGCCTCTTGTTGCTCTTGAGCTTCTTTTTCTCTTTCGTCTTTTTTGTGTTGAGTATAAACATCATTTACAAATTGACGAAGACGCATTTTTTCTTTTTCACCAATTGCATGAATTAACCCATGATACTTATAGGTATCACCTTCTTTAACGCTCAGTTTTCCTTCTTGAGGGACAATCTTAACGGCGAAGTTAAAAGGATGAGTTAAATAATAATTTCCATATCCAATTTCTTCTTTAGTAGTAAAAAAACAAGTGGATTCTGATATCTCTACCAGACTCGCATCACGAATAATAAGCGCATGGCTCATTTCATCTTTTTTACTAACAAAGTATTTTGGTGGATCAAAGTATGTCTTATTAACTTTTGCATACTTCATAGGATCTTTCTTTCTTAATGCCGCAATTTTAGCATTAATATCTTGCTCTTCTTTTTGAAGTCTTTTCTCTTCTAATTGATGAATCATTTGCGCCAAGACGTTCATACCAATTTTATTCGGGTTTACTAGAGCATATTGATATGAGTACTTATCTTGAAATGATTTAGATGTATATTTTGTACAATTTAGAATAATTAAATAAGGAGCATCAGCACCAAAACTTTTTAGCCTTGTAATTAATTCTGAAAAGATAGCATCTTGTTTTCTCTGGAAAGCTTCAAGCTTTTTAGCGGACTCAGAAAGACCTTCGACATCAACAGTCTTACCAGGCTCGTCTAAACTAAGAGGGTTGCTATTTTTCTTTTTATCGTCTTCATCTTCTGTATCGACAAATGTATCTTCATTAAAAGTTGGAAAAGAGTAAACGATAATATCAGGCATTATACGCGTTATATTTTTAAATTCAGAATCAAACTTTTCATTTATTCTAAATACAAAATCATAAGTATCTGGATGCTTCTTATTGTCTTCAAAATAACTCATATCAGGATCAACCATAAGAAGCTTGGTTCTTTTTCTTGATCCATAAGAGGCATTTTCATTTACCCATTTCTTTAGGCTCTTACCAAGTTTTAATTTCTTATTGAGTTCATCTTCACTAAGATCTTCGACATTTAAGCTGAAGCTTCCATCTTCTTTCTTTGCTGGATCGACATATAAATACTCTAGATCAAGCCAGTATCTAGAACCATAGTAGATATCTTCACTACCAGATTTTAAAACAGAAAAATACTTCGTTGCCATATGATCTGAAGGTAGATGATGTTCCACTTCGATGAGCTTTCCGGATTCAATCTTATTTGCCGTTTCAACGTGCATTGAACTAAGGCCATAATAACCAACTCGAGCAATTTCTTTCAATTTAATTGGAGCAGGCTTTTCCAAGGCACCCATGGCAAACTCTTCAGACTCTGCTATTTCTGGAAATTTAAACATAAAAGGGTGATACACAATATCGTGAGTTTCAACACCTTTAACAAAAACAAAATCAAGATGATCTGATATGAGATTCATAACTTCTTTAACATTAGTTACGAGAGCAACAACTGGAACCATTGAAAAGAAATTGATTTTCTTTAAGAGCCTAGCAAGATCTATACTTGCCTTGTCATTTTCCTTGATATCAATATAGACAACATTTGGAGCAAATTTGAAAAGTTCATAAATTGAGTGATTAACATTACTTTCATCGACTTTTAGATCGATAAAATCAAATTGCTCTTTGTGGTAAGTATTGATAAATCGCTTCTTTAGGTCATCCCAGTAACCTAAATCATGGCCAAAGTAAGCGATTTTTTTAGACATTTATAACTCCAACAAAGACTTATTTAGTCTATTTTAGCATAAATTCATTTATCTATGTTAAATATTTGAAATTGTTGAAAGTTAAATTACCTACACTTCAAAGTCGTCATAATCCTGACCATAATACTCGTCAAATTCCTTAGTAAAGAACCTACGAACAAAGTATTGGCCAACACGAATTGTTGAAATAAAGCCAAAATTTTCCAGCTTCAATATTGACTGGTGAATTTCATCAAGTGAAATATTTAGCTTTTCAACAACCTCAGACATAGACATAAGTTGTGAGATACCATGAAGACGATATGGATTAGTCTTTGACCAAACCTTGCGGTACAGGTACATGAGGATCACAATCTCAACTCGTGATAAACGGTAATTTACAAGAATATCGTCAAAGAAAACTTCTGGAATATCAGAAAACGTAGGAACAGGAAACGAATTCGCATCAAGCTTCGTCTCATTTACATCTCGATTCTTATGAGTTGCAATAATTGAATGAATGTCAACCATATTACCCCCACCGAAGTATTTTCCTTCTTCTATTATCTCATATATTAAGATTGAAAATCTAGTGGTATCTTATTTAGGCAAAAAGTGCCGAAGCCTTAGACGAATAGCTCTTAAATGTACTAATTCGTTCATCTTTTGACCTGGCAGAATCTAAGCTCTTATCTAGTTCAACTTTTAAGTCATAATACTTAAAACGATCATCCACTTTAATTTTAGAAAGGGCCTCTAAGAATTCTAGAGCATCCTTTTCTAAGATTGCTTTCTTTAAGCGGCAGAGATTTGCATAACGAGATCTTTTCATAGAAAGAAACTTAAATGGCCCTTCTTCTACTATGCCTAGGTCAAAAAGCAGAACCTCTTCATAAGAGTTTGTCTCTGATAGCAACGATTGATTTTTAAAGTCTTTAATTGGCACAAGCTCACTAACAAGAGCGATATTGTAAGTAGAAACAACTTTGACGAGATTATCGACAAAAGTCGCTGATGACTTACACTTTCTTATCTCATACTGAAAATAATATTGCGTAAGTTTTGATAGATTAAAGCGTTTATATGAATCACTTAACTGTAATTTAAAACCAGTGTTTACACTGAAACGAATTGCACGAAGAAGCCTTACTGGATCTTTAAAGAAATCATCATTTATATGTGAACATACCTTATTTGAAATTTCATCAAGGCCATTATATGGATCCACAATCGTTGCGCTTAATTCCTCTTTTAAATTAAACTCTAGTCCAATAGCATTGATACGAAGGTCGCGTCTTTTAAAAGATTCAAGATAACTTAGTGTTGAATCAAAATGAGGTGTAAAATTCTTATGAGATAGTCCTCCATCAAACTCTTCAATTCGAGGTGAAGACAATTCAATTTCATATTCAGGAAGTTGTATTCTAATGACACCCATGCCGATATACTCGGCCGAAGGAAAGCTAGATTTCAAGAAATCAATCCACTCCTCACCTTGCATATTATTAATATGTCTTATTTCAAAATCAAAATCGAGACTCTCCTTACCAATGGCCCAGTCTCTAACAAAACCACCTACTAAGCAGAAGCGAAAACCTTTGCGATAATTCTCTTTAATGAACTCTCTTATTGATGCTGGAATATTATTAACATCAAATTCTTTCATGATTAAAGAAATGGATTCTGTTCTTTTGTTAGCATCTCTATTGTCTTTCTGATTCTAACAAGATCCGTAGCATCCTTGTGATATACAATATAGAAACGGTCATGGGACACTTCAAAGGCCTTACCCAATGTTTCGATATCATCTTTATAATGCCAACGCTTTAGAACGTGATTTGGAACCACAGCAACTCCTAGTCCATTTTTTACGGCCTGGAGCATATTTCCATGTGAGTTAACAGAAAAACGAGTATTTACTTTCTTAGGCTTTTTTCCATACTTAGCAAGACACCAATTTTGATAGAGCTTATCACCTTGTTCAAATAATACAGTAGGCATTCTAGTAAGCTCTTCTAGTGACGTGTTCTTTGTAATATTAAAAGGATTTCCCTTTGGAAAAACTAGAGTTACTGCCTCTTCACTTAGAAGAAGTTTTTCACCAGACTTCGGTACGGCCCCTTCAGGAAGTACTAGGAAGTCGATCTTATTTTCTTCAAAACTTCTAATTAAGTCTTCTTGGAATCCAAGAGAAATATGAATTGAAAGTCCATCTTCTTTAAGTGCAAAGTTCAGTAATTCTTGCGCAAGCCAAGACTTACCAACACCTGTTAAGGTACCAATGCGAATACGTCCTTTCATTTCGTCTTTATTATCTTTAATTTCAGTTAAGGCCTCATCCATTTCACCCAGAAAGTTTTGAGCAAGCTCATAGAGTCTCTCCCCTTCTTGAGTAAGAACGACTTTCTTACCTGTTCTTTTAAATGCCTTCACACCAATTTTATTCTCTAAATTCTTAACAGATTGAGAAATTGCTGATTGCGTTACATTCAAGTCCTCTGCTGCGCGAGAAAAGCTTTCAGCACGAGCTACGGCCACTAAAGTTTGTAATTGACTAGTTTCAAGCATAATTTAACCTTATCTTAAGTATAAGTTGAAGCTTATACCAAAACACGAGTTTTGTAAACAAAATCTCTGTCTCTATAATGTAAATATCTAATAATTGAAAGTTACACCGATTGCGTGATTGGTAATTACAGGTGTAATGAGATTCATGAAGGATATTTGAAAGTCCCTCGACTTGTAAAGACTTATATTGGCCTCTACTCCTGCAATAGGAACAAAGTAGAACGAGCCAATTCTTGAAAAGTAGGCACCTTCACTAAAATCAAAACCATCTTCATCAAAGTGATAGAAACCGACAGTAGCATTAAATTCAAGATAACGATTGCGATAGAGATTATAACTTTGTGTCACTCCCCAAATAGGCTCACAATACGAATTCTCACCTACAAGTAGTCCAGTGGACCAGTCATAGTCATAATTGATTCGTAGTGAATGGAGCTCATTATAAATAACGCCGCTGCCTTGAGATAACTCATTACACAGAGGCCTTGCATTAGCACCTGTTGGACGCTGGATATGAGGTGTGATGCCACCAAATATGTAGGTCATATCTAAGGCGCTAGCATTTAGGCTTGCAAGAATGAGTGTAACGATAAGTTTCTTCACACTTCTATAATTGCAATCTAAGTGCCAGAAATTTAACGGATTTATAACTAGATAGGTAGTCTAAATTCTGGCCACTGTTCAATAACTATACGACAGATTTCACATTGCGCCTGAGACAACAAAGCCGGGCGTGAACCCGACTTGTTGAATTAATTTTGAATTTCAAACGGTGGGCGCTAGACTAGCGTCCCTTTTACTACGACAACCTTCCCATTGCTCCTGAAAAAAGAACGGCCGGTATAAACCGGCCGTCTTTATTGAAAATCTGAATTTCAAGCTCTGGGAGCAGATTAAAAATTCAATATGCCTTTGGGCATATTAATTTTTAATCCTCATTAGCAAGTTTCTCTTTACGTGCCTTCATAACTTCCTCTTGGATGTTAGATGGACAATCTAGGTAACGAGAAAATTCCATTGTGTATGATGCTTTACCTTGAGACATAGATCTTAGGTCATTTGAGTAACCAAACATTTCTGAAAGTGGTACCTCAGCATTGATGATAACTTCTCCACCTGGATCAGTTTCTGAACCTTGGATCATCCCTCTTCTTGAAGAAAGGTCACCAATTACAGAACCTTGGAATTCATCTGGAGTTGTAACTTCAACTTTCATAACTGGCTCTAGAAGAACTGGTTGTGCTTTGTTGATAGCTTGTCTCATCGCTTGTCTAGAAGCAATACGGAAGGCCATATCAGAAGAGTCAACGTCGTGTGACTTACCGTCTCTTAGGAAGATTTCACAGTTAATAACTGGGAATGCAGCAAGAGGACCTTTGTCCATAACGTCTTGGAAACCTTTTTCACAGGCACCAATAAATTCGTTAGGAATTGATCCACCTTTAATTTCGTTATTGAACTTAAATACTTGATCTTCTTTATCCTTATCTTCTTCAGCAAGTGGCTTAAGTAGACCAACAACTTGACCGAATTGACCAGAACCACCAGTTTGCTTCTTGTGAGTGTAATCAAAAGCTGCTTCAGTTCTGATTGTTTCACGGTAGTTAACCTGTGGAGCACCAACTTCAACGTTAGCACCGAACTCACGCTTAAGTCTCTCTACGTAGATCTCAAGGTGTAGCTCACCCATACCAGCGATACGTGTTTCACCTGATTCTTCATCAGTGTATACGTGGAAAGTCGGGTCTTCTTTAAGGAATTTAGCAAGACCTTTAGACATTTTAGCTTGCTCGTTCTTATCCTTACAAGAAATCGATAGCTCGATAACTGGGATTGGAACGTGAATACCTTCTAGTGATAGGTTCATATTATCGTCGTTACCAACGAAAGTATCCCCTGATGCACAGTCGATACCAACGATAGCGATGATGTCACCAGCGTGAGCTGAATCGATATTCTCTCTATCGTTAGAGTTCATACGAACCATACGTCCGATACGAACTTTCTTACCTGTTCTTGTATTGTAAACAGTATCACCTTTATTTAGTGTACCTCTATAGATTCTTGTATAAGTCAGCTGACCGAATTGCTCATCAGTGATCTTGAATGCCATCGCAAGTAGATCTTGTTCTGGATCTGGAGTGATCGTAACAGTTTCTTCAGTTTCTGAATCAACAGCTGTTGGAAGAGCACAAGTAAGTGGTGAAGGAAGGTATCTAGCAACTGCTTCAAGAAGTGCTTGTACACCTTTGTTCTTGAAAGCTGACCCCATGTAAACTGGAGTAAGTTGAAGAGATTGAACACCTTTTTTGATACATAGGTGAAGTTGTTCTTCAGTTGGCTCATTACCTTCTAGGTATGCTTCCATTACGTCATCATCAAATTCAGCAACAGCGTCAACCATTTCAGATCTAAGCTCTTCTACTTTATCCACTAGATCAGCTGGACAGTCTTCGATTCTAACTTTTTCACCGTTATCACCGTCGTAGTACCATGCTTTTCTTGTAATTAGGTCTACAGCACCAACGAATTCGTCTTCTGCACCGATTGGACATTGCATAAGTACAGCATTGTGGTTTAGTTTTTCTTTAAGAGCATCTCTACCATTGAATGCATTCGCTCCCATACGGTCCATCTTGTTTAAGAAAGCCATTCTAGGAACGTTATATCTTTTCATCTGTCTATCAACTGTAATTGACTGTGACTGAACACCAGAAACAGAACAAAGAACAAGGATAGCACCATCAAGAACACGTAGTGATCTTTCAACCTCAACTGTGAAGTCAACGTGACCCGGAGTATCAATGATATTTACACGAGTATCTTTATCGATACCATCAGCAAATGTCGTACCTTTACCTTCGATACCTTTCCAGTGAACTGTCGTTGCAGCAGATGTAATTGTAATACCTTTTTCCTTCTCAAGTTCCATGTGGTCCATAGTTGCACCAGCACCACCACCACGAACATCTTCGATTTTGTGGATCATGTCACAATAGAAAAGGATACGCTCTGTAAGAGTTGTCTTACCAGAGTCGATGTGAGCCGAGATACCAATGTTTCTCGTTTTCGCCATCAATTTGTTGTTAACCATTCTTAACTCCGTTTTGAGGTTGTTAATATTTTAAAAGAGTCCAAATAAATATGGATGTCCAAATTTACAGATACCTTAAATACAAAATAATCAGTGTTGCATATTAGAGAAAAAAGCCATTCAAGTCAACGAGTTATAAGGCTTTTTTACGGCCAAAACAAAGAATATTTAAGTATTTATTTTTGATAAAAGCGGTTGACAAAAAATGACGTAGTTCTTAAAAAAATTTTCACACTAAAATTAAGGAATAAACGTATGTCTTCACAGTTAAGCAAACAAGATCTGTACGAATCAGTAAAAACACTAGTTGAAAGCGATGCACAATTAGTACACTTGGCCCAACATAAATTATATACCCTCTTTAGTGTGGCGTTCCAATATATGCTATTTAGATCGACAAAAGAGGCCGGAGCTTACATCATTCGAGTTCAGGATGCGAAGTTAGCACAAAAGCTTGCTCGTAAGTCAAAAGATGAATCAACGCGTAAATTCTTACAGCAATTACAGATTCCAAGAAAGATCAAATATGGAAAGTCTACTTTCTATTTAGACTTCTTCAATATTGCTAGCTGGAACCTAACGAAGAATCTAAATCCTGCAAATATCAAAGGATCAATTATTGTTCGTGACACGACTGAAGAGTCTCCAGTTAAACAAATCATGGCACTACAAGCAGAAGCGGCAATGAATGAAGCAATCTTAGAAGGGCGTGAAGAAGAGGATATCAAAATTGATATTCCAGAGCTTCCTGAAGACTTCTACTTTTCACACTTAGTTGAAGCTTCTCCAAAATCAATCTTTATCGCTTTTGATGAAGTGTTAGAAGAAGGAGTTCTAGAGCCTTTTAACCCGACTGCAATCAACTTCCCTTTTATTAAAAAGGATATTCAAAAAACAATTTCAGGTGTAACGATTTCAAATGATCTAGATTGGGACAAAATTGATGAGTAGACGCGGCATTGTCTGCCCAAAGGCAGACTATTGGACGCGTCGACAGCTCCCCATTCTTTAGCTAATATACTTAATTCAACAAGCCGGGTTCAAGCCCGGCTTTGTTGCCTCTGGAGCAATGGGAAAGCACCTGCAAGACAAAACACAAACCGGTACGTCGATACTTTTCGACACTTCAATCACATACACAAGACAGTAACAATTGAGCTTAGTTTTAAAGCATCTAATATTAATAAAAGTTATTCTTTTTAGACTTTTGTATTAGGGACCCTACTAATATGCTTCTTGTTACATAGAAATAGCTTTCCAGATGATAAAAAAACAAAATTTAAACACATAACATTATGAAATGTCGAAAAGTATCGACGTACCTATTTTCCTATTTTTTACAGATTACTTAAATTGTAATAGTACTGAGCGACAAAAAATAAAACCGGTGCGATTGGAAAAACAAACAAAGAAACTGTAATCGAAACGAGTCGATTGGAGAAGAATTTTAATACATACTTATTTTTAGCAACTCTTGTATATTCACTTGAAATAAAACCAGGACAAAGAACAAGAAATGCGGCCAAGAAAAGTTGTCCTATAATTGGTATCATCATTGTTCCATGAGCAAGCAATATATACTCTGGCATGAATCTACCGAATATATCTCTAGTTCTTCTAACAAATGAACTGATTAGAATATAGAAAGTAAAGCATATTAAAATAGCAAACAAGACCTCTCCAGACGGTGACATAGAAAGCCCTCCTTTATCACCAGGAAAAGCAGCAATAGGCCCGAAGATTACAATTGGAGTCATCACTACTGGAAAGATAAGCCCAAATATCAGAAACTCTTTTCGCGCTCCATGTCCTCTGAATGTTAAAAAGTCTAGAATCACGTCTCCCCCAAAATTAGTTTATAAAATTATAACATACGTAAAAAATCTAACTTGAATATTTATTGAAAGCAGTCATAATCTAAATATGAAAACTGCTCACATGATCTCATTCTTTGTTGCCCTTCTCTCTGTTGTTAATCCAATTGGAGCACTCCCAATGTTTATGGGACTGACAAAGAATCTTTCAAAGACTCAAAGAAAGAGTATGGTGCGAGTTTGTTCCATTGCCGTCTTTGTTACTCTTGTGATCTCTCTATTTATTGGAAAGAAAATTCTAAGCTTCTTTGGCATATCAATAGGGGCCTTTACTGTAGGAGGAGGTATACTTATTTTCTCCATGGCAACTTCCATGATCAATGCAAAAGACGTTGAATCTAAACTTACACAAGATGAAATGGATGACGATTCAATTCGTGAAATTGGAATAGTACCTTTGGCCATTCCACTTCTTGCTGGACCAGGGGCCATATCAACGACTATCATCTACGCGCAAAAACTGACGTCTCCAATTGACTGGGCCTTAAGTATTCCGATCCTATTTCTTGCCGTTCTATGTATCTACATTGCTCTGATCAATGCGAATACAATTAGTGAAAAAGTTGGCCAACTTGGTGTCAATGTAACAACACGTGTCATGGGGCTCTTTCTCCTGGCCATGTCTGTTGAAATGATAACAAATGGATTGGCATCAATTCTACCAATTCTAAAAGCACAACTTTAAGAAAATCTTAATAACGCACAAAGGCATCAGCTCTTGACCGAAGAGACCAAATTACCTAGAATTCCCCTTCATGAATTCGTTCAAACTTATATCCATTTTCCTTTTTGCCATTAGTGTAAATGCTAATATCCACAATGAGATTGCCAATAAATGGTTAGAGCTCTCTAAAGAATTTGGTCTTGATAGTAAGGAACATGGATTTTGCTATCTCTACAATGGAGAAATATACGGAAAAACGGCCCATCTAAAAGCGAGGCTAGCATCCACTTCAAAACCTCTAACAAGTCTAATGGCCTTAAAAACACAAGGACCAAACTATGAGCATCAAACAGAAGTCATTTCCGATGGAAGAAATATACATCTTATTGGATCTGATGATGGCATGTTTAACGAAGATAAAATCTTCTATCTAATAGGCAGATTAAATGCTTTGGGAATAACAGAACTAGATAATTTAAGTTTTGATAACTACACTCCAATATTTGCAATTGCACTATACTCACGCATGAGTATGAGCGAAGCGTGGTATTCAAAAGAATATAATATTGAGCAACTTGAAGAATATTTCAATTTAGATACTAATAAGGACATTCAATCGAGACTAAGAAGATTTCTAAAAAATACTCCGTCTGAAATACTTAACGATCTTGGAATCTCTTCAAGATATTCTGATTACAAAATGAGTACTAAAAGAGTTTTCTACAGCACAAGAATTCCTTTGATTGATTATAATTACAATTTCACACTGACTGCTCCAAAACTGCTGACTTATCTTAAGTATCAAAACTCAGTGTCGCATAATTGGCTTGCAGATATAACTTATCGAAGCTTTGGCGCAAGATCATATGGAGACTGGTTTCTAGAAAATTTAGCTGAAGAATCATTTGGAAACGACTACTACCAAAAACGAATTGGATTTAAAGATCAAGAGCCCCATGCACTACTCTACACAGGCTCAGGCCTAGATTCAAAGATCAATGATGAGCGTGTTGATAATTACGCAACTTGTGCAATTATAGTTAAAGCATATGAACAATTAGAGTTAGAATTAGCAGACTATGGTAAAGGGCTTAGCGATATATTACCAGTTGCTGGAGTTGATATAGGAACATTGGCCAATCGCTTAAATGCACGTCGAAACCTAGGATCAATAATGGCCAAGACAGGAACTCTAATGAATACAAAGTCTCTAGCAGGTAAGCTAAAGACGAAATCAGGAGATATATTCTTTGGCTTCTTTCATCATGTATATAAGGCCAATGGAAGCGAACAATATAATGCAAAAATTGTTCAAGATCTTATGACAGAATATTTAATTGAAGAATTTGGAGGAGCAAAACCTCTTATCTACAAAAGGCCAAAACAATTCTTCCCACTAAAATTATCAGAGGCAGTGCTACTTGAATAAACTTACCATTCCACTTGTCATATTTTTTATAGGTCTTGCTACTTATATTTCTCGTAACGGAACAAAGGCCGCTAATACAACGTTCGAGTCTCCTGTTCCTATTGAAATCTCAAGAGAGAGTAGAAAAGAATTAGAGCGCACTAATATAAAAAATCATAGCAATTATAAAAATTTTGATGAGGCCTTAATTGCAAGCCTAGCGATGGAGGATGACGAAGAAGTTATTCATGCATTAAAAGCAGGGGCAAATCCAAATATAATCTTTAATAATCGAAAGTTTACCATGGCAATGGATAAGAGTTTAAATTGTAACCCTAAAATTCTTATGGCCCTAATTGAAGCGGGGGCCGATTTAAATATGAAAGATACTCACAATAAAAGTGCACTTGATTATGCCAAGAGAAATGGAAATGAAGAGTGTATAAATATTCTTATTGATTCTGGTGCAAAATAAAAATGGGGCCTTGGCTTGTACTTTAAAAGAAAAGGTAGGATTTTAGAGCAAGAGAAAAAAACAAATTCTTGTTTTTCAGCATGGTCGGTAGAAGTGTTAAGTGGGACTCTTTTTAAAGAACCAAGGCCATCCAACCATTGATACTTTAATTAAAGCAATGCACGTGCCAACTTTTGAACTGATTCACTCAAGTAAATTCAAATAGTTAATCGAGGTGCATAATGCGTCCTGAGGTCAAAATGAACTCATTTCAAAATAGTTCCTTGATGCCAAAGCGCACACTGCATTGCATCATGCGGAGATTATTTTAGGAATTTAGATAGAACGGGTTCTAGCTTTTGAATGATCTCACTAGAGTTTTCTGTGAACGGAGAAAGAGATAATCGTAGAACATTAGTCGAAGAAATATCATCTAATCCATAGGCCTTTGCCACTCGAGAAGGCTTTATGATACCAGATGCGCATGCTGAGCCACTTGATCCGCAGATACCGGCCATATCAAGTGCCATCATAAGAGTATTAATATCTCGATCACCTATACTAAAGAAGATTGTCGTGGCATTACGGCCTTTAGCATTAGCACCTATTACCGTAATCTCATTATTAAAGTTTTCTAATAACCATTTTTCAATTTCGACTTTGGCATTATTTACTTTATCGTAATCAAATTTTTCAAGATTGTATTCAAGAGCTAGCTTAATAGTATTTGTACCAAATGCATTCTCCGTTCCCGAACGCATGGCCTTTTGTTGACCGCCTCCACGTATAAGTGGAGTCCAATTAGACTTTGTCGAGATAAGGGTAAAGCCAACACTTTTCATGGCACCAAATTTGTGGCCAGAAAATGTATAGTAATCAAGACCTAAAGGAAGCTTTTGCCAATCTTTAACCTTAGAAACAAGTTGAACACAATCAATATGGACAGTTGCACCTGTCTCATTCTTTATCTCCAACACTTCATTTAAATCCCAAACAACACCGCTTTCATTATTTACGTAAGTGAAATTAATAAGCTTATCACCCTCAAGTCCTTTTAAGGCCTTAATAACTTCTTCTTTATTGAAGTCACCATCCTTAGTATTTAGCACTTGAAACGTACCACCTAATATTTCTACGTGCTCTCTTTGATTGACCATACTAGAATGATCGCTATCAAAGCATAGAACATGAAATGGCCTCTTTGCTTTTAATGAATTGAAGCTAAAGCCTTTTACAACACTATTAATGGCCTCTGTTGCACCTGAGTGAAAGAAGACATCGTATTCCTTAGCATTAAAAGTGGATTGAATTGTATCAATTGTTGCATTGATAAGAGATTTCGACTTTCTACCTAATTGATGGGTAGAGGCCGGATTACCAAAGCATGCGGCCCCCTTAGTGAGCCAATCTTCAACTGGTTTCACTAAGGGGGCCGTAGCATTATAATCTAGATAAAGACAATTATTGATTAATTTCACCTAAGCCTGATCTGATTCCTGAAGCGTACTCGCTAAATGCACTTTCTGTAGATGTGCTTTGAGTTTGAGCTTCAACTGTTTGTGAAGGTTGCTCATTAGTGCGCTCTTCGTTACCTCTTACTTCAGACTCAACCTCACCTGATTTTCTAATAAGGTCACCTAAAGAAGTTGTCGATAGGTATTCGCTCATAATGAAACCAAGGTTTTGGAAATAATTCTTTGATAGGTGGAACTCTACTGTATTTGCTTGTTCAGCTTCTGTTCCAAGAATATCCTTAGCAGGGTTGATGTTTTCACCAACACATTCAAGAACATCTTTAATTGTAATTTCTTCCATCGAACGAGCAAGAACATAACCACCACCTGGTCCTCTTACAGACTTAACTGCTTGACCATTTCTTAGCTTTCTAAAAAGCTGCTCAAGATAGTGTAGTGAAATGTTTTGTCTTTCTGAAATTTCCTGTAGTCTAACAGGGTTACCGTTGCTGTTTGTAGTTAGATCAAGCATTGCTCTAACTGCGTAGCGTCCTTTCGAAGTGAGTCTCATTGGTCTTCCTCCATAAATCCAAATGTTAAATAAAAAATTAGTTTTTTATACTTTAAGCAAGTGTGTGCTAATCAGGAGTCGCTTTCCATGCTATCCTTTCCTTGAAAGACCTTATCTATAAAATCTTTCTTCCTAAATATTATGTCAGCCCATCAGACTTAAAGTCAACTCGATTTAATCAATTATTATGAAAAAATATTTTTCATTTAATATATCTATAGAAAGCTAATAAATTCAGACACTTGAAGGTGAAAAAGAGGCAAGTAAATCTATTTAAAAACAGACTTACTCGGTTATTTCTGCCCACTTGTTAGAAGATGTTAAAAAATAATTTTTTTCAGAAAGTAGTTTCTTGAGGCTTCATCGTGTCCATCTTTAACTTCATTGCTTTCAATGTCTAATTGAAAATAATGGAAATCATCTGAGAGTTCACGATAAATATCACGAATATAGTCTTTTCCCCATTCTACTAGAAAGTACTTCTTCTCTTCTAAGTACATAGGAAGTTCTAAATGCATGATCTCTTCTGCTGTTTCAAGACGATAGAAGTCAGCATGGACAACTTCTCCGCAATCATTGATTAGAGAATATGTTGGAGATCCAGAATTATCTTCACCAAGAAAAATATTTGTAAAAGTTGTCTTACCTGCACCAACTGGCCCATTTAAAACAACGATTGCTGGCTCTTTTAATGATTCTTTTAATTCGACAATAATATTTGAAATATCGCTTTGGTAAACTTTCTTCCAATGTCTAACGTCTTTGTAGTCAAACAACGGTTTCTCCTTAAAATTCATTTAAGAATATTTTCAACGATTAAAATTTTTAAAGCAACGAAAGGAAAAGCATTCCTTACTTAATTGGATGGTTTCTAAACAAATTAAGCATATCAGAGGTCACATTAGCTATTCCGCTAAAGACGGCCTGAGATACAATCCAGTGACCAATATTATATTCAACAAATAAACCCTGCTCTAAAAGAGGTTTTACACTCTCCATCGTAAGGCCATGACCAGCATGGAAGGAAACCCCACTATCTTTAAGATAATTGAAGCATTGAACATATTTTTCTAAATGAGGATTTAAGTCACCTTCTTTTAAAAAGTCGATTGCATAAGCACCTGTGTGAATTTCTACAGCATCAGCCTTCAAGTCAATACATCTTTGCATTACTTTAGTATCAGCTTCTACAAAGAGTGAAATTTTCGTATTTGGTGTCTTTTCGCGAAGATAATTCATTGAATCTTGTACCTTAGAAAAGTTATCACTCAATAGATCAAGACCACCTTCAGTTGTCTTCTCTTCCCTTTTTTCAGGAACAAGACAAATCCACTCTGGCCTAAAGTCTGCTGCTATCTCAACAATCTCTTTGGCACATCCTATTTCTAAATTAAGTGGTTTTTCATAGCGTTTTGTTACGGCCATAACACTTGTTAAGTCAGTATCTTGAATATGTCTTCGATCTTCTCTTAGGTGAATTGTAATTTGATCCGCACCGGCCTTTAATACATGAGCAGCTGCATCGGCAACGCTTGGATAACCTTCATCGCGTTGTTGTCTTAAGGTTGCAACATGATCAATATTAACACCTAATCTAGCTATATTCTTTGTACTCATTACGCTATTTCCTTTTTAAGAGCGGCAACCAGACGATCACATACCGCTTCAATTAGAGCACTGCTCTTTCCTTCAACCATAACTCGAGCAAGAGGCTCTGTTCCTGAATAACGGAAAATAACACGCCCTTCATTTCCAAGCTCTTCCTCACAAGCTCTTAATTCTTTTTCAAAGCCAGGCATCTCTTCAATGCTTTTCTTTTGAGAAACTGAAACATTCTTAAGGATTTGAGGATATAATTCAATTTCTTCAGAAAGTTCATTGATTGATTTCTTAAAGTAGAAAGTTGCTTCAATGGCCTTAAGTGCAGCAAGTGTTCCATCCCCTGTCGTTGCATGCTCTAGGAAGATGATATGACCAGAAGGCTCACCACCTAAAAGGGCATTTTCGCTCTTCATATATTCCATGATATAGCGATCACCAACTTTAGTGCGATGAAAGTTAAGGCCAAGTTTCTTCAGATAATTCTCAAGTCCTAAGTTCGACATTATTGTACCAACAACAGTGTCTCCCTTTTTAAGTTTACCTTGATCTAGAAGTAACTTAGCAAAAATTCCAATTAGTCGGTCACCATCAATTAGTCCACCGTTCTTATCAATCACCTGAATACGATCAGCATCACCATCAAGACAGAAGCCAATGTCAGCACGAAGCTTTACAACTTCATTTGCAGCCTCTGAAGGATGAAGACTTCCACAATTTAAATTAATATTTTCACCGTTTGGATTTACTCCAATTGAAAAAACTTCTGCACCAAGCTCACTCATAACAAGAGGAGCGACTTTATAACTAGCACCATTGGCACTATCTACAACGACTCTCATTCCAGTAAGGTCACATTCTTCAGCAATTGCTGATTTCACGTGAACAACGTATCGTCCTTCAACACCTTCTAACCTCTTAGCACGGCCAATTTCACCACCAACCTTTGGCGGGATAAGCTTAGGATTTAACACTAGTTCTTCAAGCTCAAGCTCAACTTCATCAGGAAGCTTAAAACCATGAGCATCAAATATTTTAATTCCATTATCATCAAAATCATTATGAGAGGCCGAAATCATAATTCCAGCATCTGCTCTCATGGAAGTTGTAACAAAAGCCACGCCAGGAGTTGGAAGAGGTCCCGTAAAAATGACTCGTCCACCTTGAGAAAGTACTCCAGCAGAGAAAGCTTGTTCAATCATATAGCAGCTTAAACGAGTATCTTTTCCGATAATGATTAGAGGTGCTTTCTTATTTTCATTTTTCTTTTGAAAATAAAATGTTACTGCACGGCCTAGTGCCGTTGCGATCTCAGGAACCATTGGGTAAATATTAGCTTTTCCTCTAATTCCATCTGTTCCAAATAATTTTCTTTCACTCATTTTAACGACTCACTTTTATTACTTCTGGGTGTATTTTTAATAAGTGCACATCATCCGGGAGTTCGGCCCTTAAACGAATATTTGCACTTTTGCCCATATCTGCAGGAATATCTGCATAAATCTTTATATCACTTTCTTTAATTTTATCATTTCCTGTCTTTAATACATCTAGGGAAACTTTTCTCACTCGAGAGCGAAATTTAATATTAGGTGCGACAAAGAGAATAGGAATATTCTTTAATGTTAAATTGGCTTTTTGCGGCCTAATATCATATTTAAACTTTACGATATTCTTTTCCCCGTATCTTAAGAAGTCTGGCAGCTCTTCAAGTTCAACTTGGGCCTCACCTTGTCCAGTGTACTCAGATAGATCAATCATACGAGTTTTAACAAGCCCTACTCCTCGCATAATATCTCTTGCTCCTTCAATTCTAACTTTAGAAGGCTCTATATCGGCCGAAATAAGTTTTAAGTCCTTCGGGAGATTATTTGTATAATTTAATTTTACTGGGACATTCTTATAAATGAGTTTATCAAGGTTTATGGTTACATATTTTGGAGAAATTTCTACAACTTCAACACCAAAAGGGACAACCAGATCACTATCCTTAATCGTATACTTTATTCTTTTAGTATTGCGCTTTACCTTCAATTTCTTCAAATCAATTTGAAACTTTAAATGATCATCACCATGAAAGTCCTTTAAAAAGGCCCTTGCACCTTTTAGTTTGACATGAATCTCTTTTGCAGAAACAGATGTAACATCAACACTTGTTGCAGGAAGCACACTTAGATTATAGATCCTCTCAGTTTCAATTGGCTCAGAGTTTACAACGTAGAACCATAGAAAAACGGCCAGCGCTAAACTTGTTAGGATAAGAAATTGGTTTTGTAAGAATTCAAATAGTCGACTATTTTCAATTTTACGTAACATCTCTAAACTCCCTGTCCTGTAAGATGAGTTTGTGAATCAAGCCTTTTACCTGACCAAGCTTTCTTAAGAAGTACACGTAATTCGTTTTCGTTATGACAATATAAGAACTCTCCATTATAGCAAAGTTTGATTTTTCCAGTCTCTTCACTAACGATAATTACAATAGCATCTGAAACTTCTGAGATACCAAGAGCGGCCCTGTGGCGTGTACCAAAGTGGCGGTCAATTTCAATATTCTTAGATAGAGGAAGAAAACATCCAGCGGCCAGAATCTTTCCAGCACGTAAAATGATTGCTCCATCATGAAGTGGAGAAATCGTTTGGAAAATTGAATAAATTAAATCAGAGTGAACCTGAGCATCTAAGACAGTTCCAGTGTCGATATAATTTTGTAGTCCATTTTTTCTTTCAACAACAATTAGTGCACCAGTTCTCTCTTTTGATAATGCCGTGACACTTTTTATAACTTCTTCAAGGTCGTAATTAACAGGAGAACGATCGAAGAAGTTAAACATCTTACGTCCAGTACCAACAGTCGCAAGTGCTGCTCGTAATTGATCTTGAAAGATAACGATGAAAATGATGAAAATATAATCAAAAAAGTGTTCTAGAATCCAATTAACAGTGTAGAGATTATAGTTAATTCCTAAGAAGTAAAGAATGGCCAAAAAAACCATCCCCAATAATACTTGAATTGCTCTGGTACCTTTTACAATCTTTAATACTTGATAGATCATAAAAGCGACAATTCCCATATCGAAAAAGTCTTTTATACTGAGCTGCTTTAATAGCGTGGAGAATAAAGTCATATATAATTCTTTTATTATTAATAATATTAAATGTTTGGAGTTTAATGATGCCTATAAAAACGCAGATAGTAAACACATCAGGGGAAGGCTTTTATAATATTACAAAAGAAATTCGTCACTGCGCAAAAGAACTTAATCCACAAGAGCGTGATGGAATCCTTGTTTTACAAATTCAACATACGAGCGCGGCACTATGTGTTAACGAAGCATTTGATCCAAGTGCAAAAGAAGATATGGAAAACTTCTTAAAATATCTTGTTCCAAGAGATTTAAACTTCATCACACATACGGCAGAAGGCCCAGATGACTCACCTTCACACATGAAGTCTATTCTTATGCAAACAGGACTGACCCTAATTATTGAAGATGGAGAATTTGATATTGGCAGATGGTCGGGCATTTATCTTTGTGAGTTTCGAGATCACAAGCAAGAAAGAAAAGTAAAAGTGAAATTTATAGAGGGATAAATAACAAAGGCCTCATAAAGAGGCCCTGTTATATAGTTTTGTTTTTTATTTTATTAAATCAATAGTTTAATGAATTACTTTGTTGATTCGTAGATTGCTTTAAATCCTTCAAAGTCTCTAGCAGCGATTTCCGCAAGCATCTTTCTGTTGATTTCAACATTGTTCTTCTTAAGCTGTCCCATGAACTTTGAATAAGAAGTACCAAGAAGCTTAGCAGCTGCAGAGATTCTAACGATCCAAAGCTTTCTCATATCTCTTTTAAGAAGCCTTCTACCGATATATCTGTAGTGTAATGCTCTTTTTACTGTTTCAGAAGCGTGATAGTACTTAGTTCTTCTTGAAAAGTGAAAACCTTTCGCTAATTTAAGAACCTTGTTTCTTCTCGCTCTTGCTTTAAAACCTCTTCTAACTCTAGACATAATTTACTCCATTTTTTTGACGTTTGGGGGTTAACTCATTAATCGTCAACTCTTGTACTTCCCAAAAATCAGGTTAAAAAAACAAATTGTTTTGTCGATTTATAGTTTCGACCAACTTAATTTTTGAATTGCTTGCGCTTAGTTTTTTGCAGCGTAAGGTAACATTCTTTTTACACGACCAGTATCTGAAGCGTGAACGTAATCTGTTTTACCAGCTCTTTTCTTCGCATCAGTTGGTTTCTTTTCAAGAATGTGTCTTAGGTTTGCTCTTTTTCTTTTGAACTTACCGTTACCTACTGGCTTAAATCTTTTAGCAGCAGCTCTTCTTGTTTTCATTTTTGGCATTAAATACTCCTTAAATTTTTCTGTGTTAAAACACAGATCGAGAATTCAACAAAATATAACAAAACTATAAGTGCATATTTGTAGCAGGTTTGCACACTTAATGCAAAGGATAATCATCTTTTAGTAAAAAAATATCAGGTACTTAGGAAGTATATGAGAAGAAGCGCCTGACGTAAAATCAGGCACTTACATATGAAAAAGAGTTATTTCTTTTTAACAGGGGCAACGATTGTAATAATACGATTCCCCATCATCTTAATTGGAGACTCAATAGCAGCAGAGGCTTCTTCGCAAACTCCTGCAAGAATCGACTCAAACTTCTCTTTCCCCATATCTTTATAGGCCATTTCACGTCCACGAAATTGCATAACAAATTTTACTTTGTCGCCATTTTCAAGGAATTTGTAGGCCTTCTTAAGCTTAGTTTCAAGATCATGTGCTTCAATATTTGGACGCAGCTGAATTTCTTTAAGTTGAACCTTAGCTTGCTTCTTCTTTGCTTCAGCAGCTTTTTTCTGTTGTTCGTACTTAAACTTACCGTAGTCCATTAGCTTTACAACAGGTGGCTTAGCTGTTGGTGCGATCTCGATGAGATCAACGCCAAGTTCTTCAGCAATTTCACGTGCCTTATCAATAGAAACGACTCCATACTGTTCTTCATCACTCATTAGACGACATTCTGGAATTCTGATTTGGTCATTCGTTCTAGGGCCTCTCTCTTTTCTTCTACCCCTTCCACCTTTAAAATTGTTGCTAATAAAACACCTCCGGAAATAAGACCAATTATTAGCGGTTGGTCTCATAATAAATAAATATCAAGAATTGATCATATACAATTCTAATAGTTTACAATTGTGATTGCAAACATAACAAAAAATATTCCTCGAGTATACATTAATGAAGGAGATATTTCTCATAAAAAACCTGATAATCCCCTTCATGTGAAGATATTCGTAAAAAATAGTCCTCATCTATACCTAAATCATTAAATAACTCAGAAATCTTCTTATATTCTCTTAACTTTTCTAGGCCAATCTCTACGCTTTCAATATCTCCAGAATTTAGATCCTTAGTTATAAGATTCTTATTCTGTATATTACCTATAATAGGAATCCCTACAATATACTCTAAGTCCTGCTCTTCATCCCTACTAACGAGAAGATAGAGTTCATCGTATTTGAAATGAATGAGATTGCCATGGACAATTTCAGACATTAAATGGGCCGCTTCAGAGAAAATGCGGCCTAATTCTTTATGAGTGGCCCCGTGAACCAATCGAATATTTCCAATTTTTCTAATATTTTTATCTTTACCTAAATCCATTTAGTCCTCGTGAGTCTCATCATCTGGTTCAATATGGATTAAAATATCAATATCGCGACAATAATCCTTAAGTAGTGATCTTAAGCGATCTTCAACCTCATGTGAAATTTCATGGGCCTTTGTTAATGAGAGCTTAGGATCAAGTAGAAGATGAAAGTCTATTTGCATCCAGGTCGTATTTCCACGCGCTCTAAACTCATGTATATCACGGACATATTGCATATCCTCTAATGCTTTTAGATAACGATCCTTAATAACTGGTGATACATCGAGGAGATCATTTAAATTATCTAATGTAATTTGAATCGCTAGATAAAAGAGGTAGAAGATAATAAGTCCACCAACAATATAGTCGACAATAAAGATTTCAAACTTAGCACAAACGATTGAGATAAGAACACCAATACTAATGACCATATCACCGAACGTGTGCCCGCTATCTGCAATTAAAATCTTAGAATTTAACTCTCGCCCTTTTCGACCTTCATAACTTGATACAAATGCACTTACTGCAATTGAGATGAGTATTGATAATATTGGTATGGCCCCGAATAAACCTCTGGTCTGCTCCCCAGAAAAAACAAAGTCATGATAATCAATACCTAATTTAATTGAAGAACCAAATAACATTAGAGCAATAATTAGTGCTCCAAGATTTTCAAATTTATAATGGCCATAATTATGTCTACGATCACTTGGCTTTGCAGCGATTGCTATCGTGATTAAACCTAAGATATTTGAAGAGCCATCAAAAAGTGACTCAATCCCAGAAGATCTAAGAGAGAGAAAATCAAATTGAATACCAGCAAAGAGCTTAATTAGAGCGACAGCGATATTTAGGAAGAAAGTTATAAGTAAAACTTTCTTTATCGCACTTTCTCTTGATAGTAATTCAGTCTTCAAAGGCAACCTTTTAGTTATACCACTTTAAAATTAAGTTTCAGTTGGTCTAATAGAATCTTCTCAGTAGACTCGATAAAATCAGCGAGTTTATCTCTATCTGCTACGTAGTAAGAATTGTCTTCGTAACCTAAAACACCGACTTGTTCAAAATACTGCAGAGCAGTTTTCATTAATTCAACATTTTGGCTTTCTGGAAAACGGATGACTCTTTGAGTTTGAATTTCTGCATTATAAACATCCGCAAATCGCTTCATATAATCGGCCGTCTTAAAAGAGACATTATTCTTTTGAAAACTTTCTAACGTCAAGGCCGATACAAAGTATGCTTCGTTTATATAAGTAAGAGAGCGAGCAAAGATACTTAATTTGGAAGCGACTTCATAGAGATCTTTATTAGTGAACTCAATGGCCTCGTTTAAATTAGCAATATCTCTTCCCACAACATTACTTAGTATCTTAAGAGTCTTTGAATAGTATTGTTTTACAGTTGGTAAATAAAACTCCATCTTCAATAAGCTTCTTTGCTTAATGAAGAATTGTTTTAAACAATCGGCATTTTCTATCTCACCACTAAAAACATTAAACCAAGCAAGTGATATGGTCCAAGGTATAATGAAGTGATGAACTATTGTATTTTTGAAAAAGAGAAGCTCTCCTCTTGAGTCCTTCTTAATTGAATAAAATAGAGAAGATCCAACTTCTTTTTGCCCAATAACATCAACCTTATTATTGCCAATAAGGATGTCCATTGCACGGCCAATAGAGTCTTCTAATAGAGAGTCTTTTAGACCATCAGTAAAAGGAATATCATATGACTTACAATATTCTAAAATTGCCTGAGCTTTTAATATGATATCTGTCCACTTAAGAGCACCTGTTGGCTCATCAAGAAGAATTAGAACAAGTAAGTTAGTCGGCGTGATAACCATTTGATCACCAACACTTCTAAAACATTTAAATGCAAGGTCTCTTACATGCTTCTTATTCTCATCTGGATCATCTAATTTATATGCATATTGAGGCTTACCAAGATTGATATGTATTTTACCAAATTGATAGGCCATAAGTTTTAGAAGGCCAAAGAGTTGTCCTGTCGACTCTTTCTTTTTCTTTCCACCCATCATCTCTTTTGCCAGTGCTTTTTGCTCTGGAACATACTCATGAGCAATACTTACAGGAACAAATGCTAATCCTCTCTCTTTTGCATTTGGAAGATGTGAATGTGCCTCTAGTAGCATTTGGTATAGGCCGTATTTTGGTGGCCTAAGTTTTCCAGAGCGAGTACGCCCACCTTCAAAGAAGAATTCAATGGGCTCTTTCCTTTTTAATAAAGCAAAGAGGTAGGCCTCCATTGTAAATTTATAGAGAATGTCGTTTTGAAAGCTTCTTCTGATAAAGAAACATCCAGATTTTCTAAATATTTTACCAATTGGGAATATATTTAAGTTATCACCACCTGCAACATAGAGCATACGTTTGTATTCTTTAAAGAATTTGTAATTAATAGCAATATAATCGGCATGTGATTGATGATTTGGAACGAGAACGACACTGTCTTTTTCAAGCAAAGCTCGAAGATCAGTGTCATTTTCTTTGTAACTGATACCATCATAAAGTCTTGGTAAAGTAGCATCAAAGAACTTTTCCATCGACTTCATATATGAAGGTGAGTTAATTGCACGCATTTCTTTAAAGTTTGCAATTACTTTCTTCCTAGTCGCTTCAGGATCTTTACTATCACTGATGCGTTTTACGATCTTAGGATAACTTAATAAGTCATCTAGGATATCAGTTTGCATAGAGCGGCCTTTTATTGTTTTCCGTGTGGTTTACTCTCTGCCATACCTGAAGATGACATTTCCATAAATAATCCGGCTTCACTCATTTGATCAAGTTGATCAACACCAAGATAAGTCATCCCTGAGCGAATACCACCTGTAAGTTCATTGATAATATTCTCAACTGGCCCTTTACAAGGAATCATTGTATCAACACCTTCTGCGGCCATACCTTTAGGAAGCTCCCCACGCCAAGAAACTTGAGCGGCCTTTGAAGCCATTCCACGATATTCTTTCATTCCACCTTTAACTTCACCTGGAGTTTCTAATGCTCCTGAGAGAAGTGATCCGGCCATACATGAATTAGCTCCAGCACATAATGCTTTTACCATGTCTCCAGAGTTCTTAAGTCCACCATCTGCGATAACAGGGATCCCTGCTCTCTGTGCTTCTGCAACACACATTGCAACAGCTGTTAATTGTGGAACGCCATGACCTGTAATGATACGTGTTGTACACATACTTCCAGGACCGATACCAACTTTAACAGCATCAGCACCTTTATCAATCATACGCTTTACACCATCTGGTGTTGCAACATTACCTGCAATAACATCAATTGATGGATAATTTTTCTTAATATACTCGAGAACTTCCATCATCATAATTGAATCACCATGAGCGATATCAACAGTTAGAATTTCTACTCCTAATTCAGCAAGTAGGTCTGCTCTCTTTTTTCCCTCATCCTTAACACCAACTGAAGCTGCGATTGGAAGAGAGATAGAATGTTCTTTGAAATATTTTTGAATTGCTTTTACATCTTCAACTTGTTGCTCTGGAGACATGAAACGATGAAGAATACCAACGCCACCTAGACGCCCCATCTCCATTGCCATCTCTGGTCCTGTAACTGTATCCATATTTGCAGCAATAATTGGAATATCAATTGAATGGTTCTTAGTAATTTTTGTTTTTAAATTCGTGTGTCTGCGAGAAGAAATCTCTGAATACCTAGGAATTAATAAAACGTCATCAAAAGTTAAACCTTTTCCACGACTTAAAATACCATTTGCTTTGAATGTTAAATCCATACTCTCCCCTAAAATAACAATCCCGTGTGTGTAATTTCAACGTCATAATATCATTGTCGAAAAGACACACACAAGGGAATTTTAGGTTTTATCTGAAAGTATAAAGACGATAACGTGATGAAATAAAAGCTAAAAACTCATCGTCATAGCTCATGTGACCAAATACGGCCGAGTAGGCAGAACCTAAGTCAAACTCTTGTTTGATCATTCCATTAGAGTCGATGAAAAAAGCAGTTTTACCAACTGTTGTGACAACAACACCACCCTTCCAAGGAGCGAGAGACGACACTGCTTCATCTGAAAGCTTCACTCTCTTATATTCTTGAAATTGTTTATCAATATAAATGAGTTCACCATTAACGCTACCAAAGACCATATTTTGGCCGTTACCAATTTCTAGGCCTGCGCGGTTTGTACGGAAGTTCAATTTTTTAAAAAGAACACCAGACTTCGGCACGATCACTTCGGTACGATCATCAACTGAGCCAACAAGGATCTTTTCATTAAAAATGACAGGTCGCATATCAACATCAACAAATTTCTGCCCAGGGCTTAGCCTTCTTTCCCAAAGTACTTGACCTTCTTCAAGAGAGAAGCAGACAAAGTATCCATCAGCAAAGCCTGCGTATAAGCGTCCATCAAGTATTAATGGTGTTGAAGCGCGTTGCACTGTTGAATAGTATGGAACAGATCTCTTGTACGACCAAATAACGCGACCAGTATAAACATCAATACTAAATAATTTATGATTTCGAGTATGAATGAATAATCGGCCATTTGCTGTAACAGGAGTTGAATCGATTCCACCATCTAGGTCAAACTCATAAGCGAGCTCGCCCTTATTGAGGTCTCTTGCATAAACACGTCCAGTATCATCACCAAAGATCAATAGATTTTCAAAAATAATTGGAGCACTTGTCATTTGCCCTTTAATCTTGTGCGTCCAAATTAGGCGGCCATTTTCAACATTATAAGCATTAAAATTACCACGGCCATCAGCAGCATAGAGAATTCCATCAGCAATTAGTGGTGAAGATAATGAAATCGGAAGATTTCCAGACTCGTAACTTGGCTCTAGATTCTTAGTCCAAGTAAGAGTTAGAGGGTCCACCTCAAGCTTCTTGCCTTCTAACATACTTGTTACTTTTTTTATGCTTGAACAAGAGGCAAGCAAAGTGGCCATTGCTATGACCACTAAAATATTACGATATAACTTCATAAATTCCGCTTATTTGATTGTATTTAAGTGATATTTAGCTAACGACTTATATACATTTTCAGTTGTTAGAGTAAGGACTCTTTCAAAGTGTCCTTTGGCCGAAGCAGTGTCACCTTTTGCAAGGTAGCTACGCCCAAGTTCAAGCTCAATTCGACCCATTGATAGTGCACGATCATTACTTTTAAGTTCTTTAAGTGTCGCAATTGCTCCATCGTAGTCTTTTAAATCTTGCTGTATCACTGCCTTTCGAACATTGATAAAATATGATTGTAATGAATTAGATGCGCTTATTAGACTAATAATTTCAAAAGCTTCTTGATTTTGACCTTTATTCGTTAAGTGATCTACGGCCAATAAAGTTGTTGAAATAGCAGCAGAGCTATCACCAAACTCACCAAGAATAGTTTTTAGCTCAGAAACCATTGCGGCAGAGTCGATCTCACCTTTTTTAAACTTCTCTAAACTTCCAGTTTCAAAGCTATAAAGAGTTTGGGCAGCTTTCTCATTTTGTTGGTTTTTAACATATGAAAAAATACCGTAACCTGCAGTCGCACCGATAATAAGTAAGATTAATCCAATAACCAATGCCTTATTCTTAGCGATAAAAGCACCAAGCTCAGTTGAATTTAATTCAGAATTTAGGCCTTCATTTGGCGCTACTTGTGTTGTCATCCATTACCCTCTAGTTAAAAATTTTTATCATTTTAATAAATAACATTGAAAGTTGTCAAAAATACATGAGTATTGTTAGAATTAAATTAATTAATTTCATAAAGGATTATTACGCACCATGAAAAGGATTTCATTTTTAATAATTACCTTATTTATTTCACTTAACTCTTTTGCCATTGAAAGAGTAGGAAGATTAGGAGTTGGTTTTTCAAATACTATCTCTGACTCTATCCCTTCTCTGTCAATCAAGGTCCAAAGAAGCTCGACATTCTCATATGGAGCAATTTTTGGAGTAAACACTGCTGACGACGGTGGATGGCACGGAGGAATTCGACTTTACCGTAATATCTTTGATGAACCGTATCTCACATTTTATACGGTTGGCGCCGCGACATTGATCAACCAAAAAGTACCTGGCCAAGATAGCGAATCAGGATTTCAAGGCGATGTAGGACTTGGAGCAGAGTTTTCTCTACAAGGAATTGACAGCCTAGGCTTTAGCGTTGAATTTGGCGTACGCTTCAAAAATCTGGATGACTTTGAAGTTACGACAATGGGTGAAAACTTCTTAAATGCAGGTATTCACTTTTATCTTTAAATTGGAATTATTGAATGCATATATCTAAATACATGGCCTTCATTCTTGTCTTCATATTTGCAATTGTGTCTCCACAATTTACAAAGGCACAAGATGGGATGATCGGTGCAGATGATGACTTAAATATCGGTGGCGATATTTTCTCAGATTTTAATGAAGACCTACAAGAACAACAAATCTATGAAGATGAACGTTACTACAAATACGGACGCTTCTTTTCATTCTCAATGGGTATTGGTTACACAACTTGGGATGGCAATCGTGGAAAGATGTATGAGGATCTACCTCCTACTTTCAACCTAACAGTTCAATACTTCTCAGACTTTCAATCGGCATGGAATATTGGTTTTGCATATTCTAAGCACAATATAAGTTTAACAAAGCCGACTCAAGGAATCAGTAGTGCAGCATCAATCGATATTTCAATGCTTCGCATGTACTTTGGATACCGTTACTATATCGACACTTCAAACCTTGGTACGGCCATAACTTACTCAAATCCTTATATAACGGCGAGATTTGAATATTGGTATGAACAAGAAAAGATTGAAACTGTAGGTGAAAAAAAAGAAGACAGCTTTGGAGGCGCAGGTGTTGCACTAGGTGGCGGACTTGAATTTCCAATAAAAATAAAAGAATCATATGTGAATATTGAAGCACTTCTTCACACTGTAGCTCTACAAGATGTGCGTACGATAAAATACGCATCTAAGGATGGAGGGCCTGGTGTGCCTGATTTATCAGGATTTGCTTACTCTCTAACAGTTAATTATGTTTGGAATTGGTAGAGCAATAAAGAAGAAACAATAATCACAGAGAGCTATAGCTCGATGATGATTGCAAAGCGCAAACTTAATTTGCATAAAATAAAAGGATGTATTTATGAATCGTTTAAACTCAGATTTAGGTTGGTTATGGCTTAGAATCACAGTTGGACTAGCGATGCTACTTGGGCATGGTTGGGGAAAACTTGCAGGCTTTAGTACTCTAATGACAAAATTCCCAGATCCAATTGGACTTGGTTCACCTTTTGCACTTTCTGCAACAGTATTTGCAGAAGTGTTTTGCCAGATTTTTATTATCATCGGATTTAAAACGAGATGGTTTGCTGCAATTTCAGCAATTACTATGCTTGTAGCGGCTTTTGTCGTTCACGCAAGCGATCCATTCTCTGGAAAAGAAAAGGCCATAATGTATGCAATTATATACATCGGACTCTTTTTCTCTAATGGTGGTAAATATTCAGTTAAAGCATAATCTTAAGCTCCCACAAGGGAGCTTTTTTTTTCATTAAATACTAAGATCATATTATGAAAAAAATTGATTCAAGAGAACTTTTACAAAAGCTTCCACCTTTCACAAAAGAATCAAATAAGTACAGTTTTGGTCACGTTGTAATTATCGGTGGGAATGTCGGTTATGCAGGAGCAGTCAAGCTCTGTGCACAAGCAGCTCTACGTTCAGGATCAGGCTTAGTTACTGTCCTTACAAGGCAAGAGAATGTTTCTTCAATTGTTTCAACAAGAGCTGAGCTAATGGTGCGAGGTTTTGACACACAAACTTCTGGAATCAATCAGGCCAGACCAATCTTAGAAAAAGCAGATGCTATCGTTATTGGCCCTGGCCTTGGAAGAGACGAATGGGCAAATCATATATGTTCATTGATTGAAGATTTCACGGCACCAAAAGTTTTAGATGCTGACGCTCTTTGGAACCTATGTCAAAGAAGTGAAAAGCAAAGATATCAAAATGCAATAATCACCCCTCATTTTGGCGAAGCCGCACGTCTTCTAAATTGCACGAGTGAAGAAATTAGAAAAGATAGAAAAGAAGCAGCTAAAAACCTTCTACAAATAAGTGAATGCGTTGTCTTAAAAGGAGACCATTCTCTTATCGCAAATGATCAAGATATCTATGAAAACGATACAGGAAATTCCATCTTAGCAATGGCCGGGACAGGAGATATTCTAGCAGGAATTATCGGTAGTTTCCTAGGACAAGGCCTGAGCTTAACTGAAGCAGCTTGTCTTGGTACTTGGGTACATGGCAAGGCCAGTGACTTATTAAGAGAAAATACAAGAGGAATACGAGGAAGTATAGCCTCTGACCTCTTTGCTTATATTCAAGAGGTCATTGGCTAATATCTATTTTATTTTGAAACTTTTTTCATACGCTTTTGAAGATCTGTACCTGTTCTAAAGATCAGGTGAATCGGCGTATTATCAAGCGGGAAGGCCCCTCTTAAACCGTTTTTAAGGTAGCGTCGGTAGTTTTCAGGAATTCCACGTGACTTATTTGTGTAAAATAAGAACGTTGGTGGATTCGCTTTAATTTGAGAAGCGTATTTAACACGGAATCTCTTACCACGAGAACCTTTAAGGATAATAGGATGTCTTTCAATAAGCTCAAATACGAAACGGTTAAGCGCACCTGTTGCAATATTTTGTCTTCTAATGAAAATCGTTTTCGTAAGAATCTTCTTAAGACGCTTAAGACCTCTTTTATGCTTTGCTGAGATTGGAATAATATCGCAATAATTAAGCCATGGAAGTTTATCGCGAATATCAAGAAGCCATTCTTTACGTGATTCTTGATCTCTAAACTTATCACCCATCAGATCAACTTTATTTAGACAAACAATAACAGAAGCACCTTTTTCAATAGCGATATCAAGAAGACGCTTATCTTGGTGTGAAACACCCTTTGTTGCATCAATCATATAGATACAAATATCACTATCAGCAATACTTCTTAGTGAGCGATAAACTGATTGTGACTCAACAAAGTCATCAATTTTCTTTTGCTTTCTAATTCCTGCAGTGTCTACGATGTGAATTGAGCGCCAGAAACTTCCTTCAGAAACTTCTTGCTCATCATCTACTAATTCTTGCTCGACTTCTTCACCAGTAGCTTCTTCACCGAAAACTTGTGCTTCCATACGATTAGCAGATGTTTCATCCAGCTGCTCATCCTGCTCGAGCATTACATCCTCAAGACCTTCAAGCTCATAGCTATCAGTATCTAACTCTTCTTCAACATCATAAGATGAAACAAGTTCGTTATAGAGATCAGGATTATTCTTTTTAAAGTCTTCGTATTGAGACTGAAGAAGATTATCATTTTTAAAATGCTCTTTTGCTTGATCAAGCTTTCTAGCATCATCTCCAAGGTAGATATCAAAGTATCCATCAATTGGATCAACTGTAGTTCCAGCAATATCAGAAACTAGAGCACGTTCACTTCCAAGAAGTTGATTTAGTAGAGTTGATTTACCAGCATTAGGTGCACCAATTAGTGCAAGTTTTGCCACAACATTCTCACGTGGAGTTACACCTTTTTGAAGAGCTGTAATATTCATAACATCAGCAGAGTCATCAAAACGCATCATCTCCTCATGAATATTCTCACGCAATGTCTCCATTCCCCTACCGTGAGCGGCAGAAGTAACAAACATTTCGTCATCATTTACACCAAGTTCATAGAAGCTATACTCATCTCCACTTTGAGACTCAGAATCATACTTGTTAACAACAAGCCACATCTTCTTCTTTTGCTTTCTAATATAATTAGCAATGGTCTTATCAAAAGGAAGAACACCTTCTCTTACATCGACAACAAAGAGAACAAGATCAGATTCTTCAATCGCTTGATGAGCATGATCTGTCATAATATTGAAGAACTTATTAGCATTAACTTCTTGATCATTCTTTCCACTCTCATCAACTTGAGTTGGATAGAACCCACCAGTATCAACAAGAATCGCATCTAATGGACGGTCTTCATCTTTATCATTAAAAGATGTAATTCCATAGTGGCGATCACGTGTTACACCTGGCATATCGTGAGTAATGGCCTTATGTTGTTTTTTCATTAGGCGGTTAAAGATGGAACTTTTCCCAACGTTTGGCCTACCAATTAATGAAATAATCATTGAACGCTTTTGCATTTCAAAATCCTATTTAAGTTTATTATTTATAATTATTTTTGTTTCCATACACGGGCAGAGTTAATTGCACGTGGAAGTCCTAGTTCTTCTAGAACAAAGTTATTCTTAAACCACTTTGGTGATACTTTCACGTGTAGGTTTAAATGAACCTTACCATCAGTCATTGCTGCAATCTTCTTACGAGCACGTGTTCCAATTTCTTTGATCATCGAACCTTTAGAACCAACAACGATAGCTCGCTGTGATGGACGATTAACAAGAATTGAAGCTGAGATGTGAGAAGTAAAAGCACCTGTCTTATCTTTGAAATCTTTATATTCATCAATAATGACGGCCATCTCATATGGTAGCTCATCCTTTAAAAGGTCAAATGCCTGCTCACGAATATACTCAGTAGCAAAGAATCTTTGGTTCTTATTCGAGATAGCACCATCAAGGTATAAGTGTGAACCTGGCTGAGCATTATCACAAAGAGCTGCTGTTAAAAGGTGTACATTATCTCCGGACTTAGTTGAGATAACAAAGTACTGCTCAAGAGCTGGAATAACTTCTTTTGCTTGTTCAAATACCTTATCTAGTGGCATATTTTCTGCATTTTCAACACGATCTGACTTAGTGAAAACAAGCCATGTTTTCGATAACTCTTTCTCTTTTCCACCAATGAAATCTTTGAAGGCCTTGATTTGCTCAAGAATATCTTTTGTTAGATCAATTAGAAGTAAGTTAACATCAACACCATCAACACCTTCAACGGCCTGTTGATTAATACGCTTATTAAGCTCCTGGCTTGAAGTGTGTAGACCTGGAGTATCAACTAGAACAACTTCAGTATGATCAACTGTGAAAACTGCGTGAAACTTATTACGTGTTGTTTGTGGTTTACTCGTTACAATTGAAAGGTCCATTCCTAGTAAGTAATTTACAAGTGAACTCTTTCCTACATTTGGTGCACCAACGATTGCTGCCATAATGGATTTGTTGTCTGGGTGTTGATCAGTCAATAACATAATTTTCTCCGTTGTCCTTATTTAATTTTGTCTAATAGATTATTTTCTAAACATTCTTTTGCGATTTCTTTTGTTCCTATTTTTTTACTATTGGAGATTAATTTCGATATTAACTCTCCATTTATATAAAGTTCGATTTCAAACTCTTGACCTTTATTTAAGGCCTTTGTGCGGTACTCAGGTAGACATTTAAATCGTGCCAATGTCTCCTCTTGTAATTTTGTCTTTGGATCAAAATCCACAAGTTTTTGAGCATTAAAGAAGACCTCTCCACTTTCCTTTTCATAAGTCGCAATGACCTGGTCGAGATAAGAGTTTGCTTTATCATTTCCTTGATCAATGGCAATGGCCCCAAGAATTGATTCAAAAAGATCACAACGAATCCCTTTATTTACTTCTTGGTCTAATTCACCTTTTCCAACGATTAGAAATTGAGAGAGTCCTAAAAAGTCAGTTAATGAGCTTAGGCTATCTTCATTTACAAGTGCACTTCTTAATTTTGAAAGTTGCCCTTCATTCATATCTTCAAAGTTTAAAAAGAGGTTCTTTGTCACATATGAGCCAAGAACAGAGTCGCCATAGAACTCTAGGCGCTCATAACTTTTAAACTCTAGTTTGGCCTCATGAACATATGAACTATGAGTAAAGGCCCTCATGACAAGAGAGTTGTCATTAAATTTTAGGTCGAATTTATCTAAGAAAATTGATTGAATATTGGATTGATCAAAAAATAGATCTGTGACTTCATGCTTAGACACGCTATTACCAGCACCTAATTGCTTAAAATCTGCAATAGTTAGCCTATAAAATGCGTGTGCAAATGTAGGACTCTTCCCTTGTGGGTTGAGTGAGGTCGTCTCAAGCATGTAATCACCTAATATTAAATTGTTAAACGATTTATAGTGCTTCTGCCCATCATTTGCAAGTGCAAGATTACTACTTGTGAAAGAATAACAGGTTCGTTAAAATCTCTTACAGTAATATACGTAGTTACAAGTCCTTAGGGTGGTTTATGGAACTAACAGAAGTCAATAAAAAGAAATTAGATAAGTGGCAAGATGCATTTTTCAAGAAGATAGCGGCCAAGGGCCGCTCAAATAATACCCTGAAAAACTATCGCACTGACCTTGCTTGCTTTAATCAATACGTAACAGAACATAAGAAACAAACGGATATTGAAAAATATTCAATTCCAGAGATTCAAGAATACGGAAAGTATTTAGAAGAAAAATATAAGTCAGATAATTCACGAAGACGCCGTGTCCAGGCCCTTAGAATATTCTTTGATCACCTAGTAGAAGAAGGTGTCTTTAACGTCAATCCAGTACGAAAAATACCAACTTCTCCAAAGTTCCTAGATATACCAAGGCCAGCTTCGTTTTCACATATTAAAAGTCTTTGGCACACATTACTCAATGATCAAAGAAATGCACAAAGTGATCTTGAAAAACTTAAGGCCAAAAGAAATGGAATCATCTTTGCAACCGTTTATCTAGGAGGCCTTAAGGTCTCAGAACTATCTAAAATTAAAGTTGCAAGCTTCTCATTTCGCGATGAAATCAAGGCCATTATTACACATGAAAAAAGAGACCCATATACCGTCACATTTCCAAGTATCTTTGGCCGTATTTTCTATGAATATGTTGAGCTATTAGAGAAGGTTAAAAAGGCCCAAGGTGTCTCTTTTGATCACTTACTTTTTAATGCTAACGCTCATAAGATTCTATCAGGTGGGCTATCTGCACGTGGGATGGAGCTACTCTTTGAAGACTGGCGCTCTAGACTTATGATTGAAATAACACCAAAGACTTTAAGACAGGCCTGTGTCTTTACCTGGCTCCACGACGGGGTTAATGATACAACCATAAAGGAATGGCTTGGTGTCTCGCCAGCATACTCTTTAAAACTTTATAAAGAGCATATGGACTCACATTTCTATAATCAACAATTTATTGAATTGGCACTTAATGAAGATAAATTGATTTAAGGCTGCTTAATTGGAACTGGCCTATCATAAACAGGAAGGCCGGTATCCTTATCGAGGTGCCAACGATCTGTATAAAGCTCATCTTTTTCAATACGATAGAAGTCGAGATCTTTATCTAATTTATCCAAACTATAGATTAGCTGTGATTGTAGTCTGACCTGATCGTTCTTCTTAGAAAGAAGTAAATTTAAGGCCTCATCTTTTTTTCGTTGTAACTCAAGAATCTGCTTATCGTATTCTGCAGCGACCTCAACTTGTTTCTGTGAAAAGCCCCAGACAAATTTATTCACTTCATTTAATTGGAATGTGAAATCTCTTTTTTTCGCCAACAATGTTAAACGGTAACGAGAAGCTTCCTTAATTCTCAATGCTAGCTTATCACTTTCAAAAACAAGAATTGTTCCTCGTCTTAAAGTCGAGTTTTGCCCCCAACAATTCTCAAGGTCTTTTGCGTAGATTGTAATATACATATCTTCACTATTTCTGACGTGGCCCTTGCACTTATCTTCATCCATACGTCGCGCCACATTGAAGTAAACAATATCAGAAGGCTTCAAGAACTTAACATTCTTTGATTCGACTTGAATTTTAAACACAGTACTTGATGGGTCCTTATCTGTAACTCGGCCAGAGAACTTTGAATAATCAATGCTAGGATCGTAGAAAGTATCATAACCATGATCCTTGATATAATTATCGTAGGCATCATAATCATTTTTGATATCTTTATTTCTAACCTCATCTCTTTTAATAATAAAGCCATCACTATTTGCAACAGAGACCAGCGTTATTAAGCTCAATGAAATGAATAGAAAAAATCTTCTCATACGTTCATTATAACGCAAATCTAAGCAGACAATAGGGGGAGAAAACTTGTCCATTACCTGTGCTCATGATAAATTTTTAGAAAATTTATTAGGAGAATAGAATGCAATTTTTTATCGATACAGGTGATATTGAAGAAATCAAAGAAGCAGTAAAATGGGGCCTAATTGACGGAGTTACGACTAACCCATCAATTATTGCCAAAACTGGGCGTACTCAAGAAGAAGTAATCAAAGACATTTGCGAAATCGTTGATGGACCAATTTCAGCAGAAGTTATTGCAACAGATACTGAAGGGATGATCAAAGAAGGTAGTGAACTTGCAAAGATTCACGAGAATGTCGTTATTAAACTTCCACTGACAGAAGCTGGAATCGCTGCTTGTAAGTGGTTTAGTGACAATGATATTAAAACGAACGTAACACTTTGTTTCAGCTCAAACCAAGCATTACTAGCAGCAAAAAATGGTGCTACTTACATCTCTCCATTCATCGGCCGTCTCGATGATATCGGTGCAGATGGTATGACTCTTATTCAAGAGATCCGTCATATGTATGATGTTTACGGTTTTGATACAGAAGTTCTAGCAGCATCTGTACGTCACGCAGACCATGTAAAGCACTGCTCGATGGTAGGTGCAGACGTTGCAACGATGCCATATAAAGTAATCAAGTCACTTTTTAACCACCCTTTAACAGATAAAGGACTGGCACAATTTTTGGCCGATTATGAGAAGTCGCAAAAATAATACCAATTAGGCGACTTATTAACTAATTCAATAATATCTATATAATAACGGGGGCTTACAGTCCCCGTTTCTTTATTTTTTCTAAATTTAAAATCTTAAATACCGATATCGTATAAAATGGTGCAAAGCACGTCATAGTCGAGCTTTAAGCTCAACTTTGTACCTGTAAATGTATTTTCAAGGTATTTTTGGGATGAAAATTAATAGAACCATATTATCAGTTTTGGTGATTCTGCTGACTCTATCGTGTGTCGAAGAGCCAGAGAAAGTTTCTATTACGGCCCTGCCTTTAAAATGGCGTGAAAGTGCACTTCCTTTAACAGTAAAAGTTCATGCAGATTTTAGCAGTTTAAATGCAATTGATGGATCATCAGATGATCTTCCATTAGCGGCCGCTGATGATGGCCTCTATGATGATTACGATTTAATGCAGGAGATGCAAAAGGCATGGAATGATGCTGATGATGCAAGAGAATACTTTGTTCTTGACCACGGCCAAGCCGCTGGAGCAGACCCATATACTGACCTAGATGACTATTACGATGGAGAAATCGGAATTTATGTAACAGAGAATTGGTTTTCAAGTATTGGTTATGGTGTTTTGGCAATCACTTCATATTTTGCAGAACAACGAACAGATCACTTAAGAATGGTTCATGGTGATATTATTGTAAATTTCCGTGATTATTATTTCTCATTTGATAAGGCCAGAACTCAGGAGTCAACGACTTACTACGACCTTCCTTCTGTCATCTTACATGAACTAGGCCACCTCTTAGGACTTAAACATACAACCTCATCAACAGTTCAATCAATCATGTACCCACAACTTGGTTCAACAGAAGTTAAGAGAACTCTTGGTTACTATGACTCCCTATCAATTTCAAATCTATACGACACAAATACTCAAGCACTTAAGACGGCCCAAGCATTCAGTTCAGCTAGCGTAGACGAATCAATGAAGAACGCTGACGATGGCCAAGAAAAACCGAAGATTATCCACGGCTATATCGAATTAAGGGCCGACGGACATTGTCGCCATTTTCAAGATGGAAGCCTAATACACGATCATAAAGTCTTTTAATTTTTAACAAATTTTAAGAATGCACCATTTTGCTCTCTAAAAAAAATCCATAACTTATGGCCTAATAGTAGTATGGGCAACAATTACGAAAACATTTATCAAAGTCAAATTGATGAAGAAACTTTGAAGGATAATTCAAAGCTTCTACTTTGCCCAGAATGTGATGAAATCTATCTATTTGAAATGATCAATAAGCGACAAAGGGCAAAATGCCATCGCTGTGGAGAAATTCTTTATAATGGAGACAGCACCATAACGATGGTGAAAGTCTTAACGATTTCAGGATTACTACTTTTTTATCCAGCAATCTTCCTACCAGTATTGAAAATAAAGATGGCCGGAGCAAACCTTGAAACTTCAACTTACGAATCGATATTTGCTTTTACAACTAAAGCGTATTGGCCAATAGCAATTAGTGTTGTTCTCTTTGCAATCTTAATTCCCCTCTTTCGCCTCGTTGCATACTTAACTGTTGTCTTTAAAAACCAATTTATCAATCATCACCTTGGAAGAACTTTCATCAGATTTCTAAGGGCCTCACACGAATGGTCTATGATTGATGTCTATTTTATGGGAATCATTGTAACGGTTGCTAAAATGGTTGATCGTTCTGAAGTAGAGCTCACTATTGGGACACTAAGCCTTATCCTATTAATGGTTAATAATATCTTACTACAATCAGTTACTCACTATGATGAGTTATGGAAGAAGCTATATGAGAGGAATTGATCATCAAAAGGCCCTTTGTCCAAAGTGCTATAAAGTAAATTCAATACTCACCTGCCAGCGCTGTGGAACTCCCATCAAACTTCGAAACTATGAAGGTATCTCACGCTGTAAAGCCTATTTAATTGCAGCAATTGCATTATATATCCCTGCTAATATCCTACCAATTATGACGGTTTTAAAATTCAACCATGGTATCCCTCGTACAATTGTTGGAGGTGTCGTCAATCTGATCAATCTGAAAATGTATCCCATTGCCATGATTGTTTTTGCAGCTAGTATAATTGTTCCAATATTTAAAATAGTTTCACTTTGGTATATCATAGATAATATAAACACCTTAAATGAAAAGAAAAAACTAATGCTCACAAGACTTTATCGAGTCGTACATGTTGTCGGTAAATGGTCCATGTTAGATATTTTCGTTATTGCCCTATTAGTTATTCTCGTCAAGGTTGAGTTTATATCAGAGATAAGAGCTGAGCCTGCAGTCTTATATTTCACTGCAGTTGTTATATTGACCATTCTAGCGTCAAATGAAGTCGACACTAGGTTAATCTGGGATGATAAGGAAAAGTATGAGTAATGCCACGCCTAAAGTAGAAAACAAAAGAGGAATTAATCCTATATGGTTCTTTCCTGTTGCTGCTGTATCGATTGGACTTTGGCTTTTATATACTAGCATTATGGCCCGTGGCTCATATATCACTATAAACTTTAGAAATGCGGATGGTATCACGCCAGGAAAGACCACTGTTATCTACAAAGGTACGATTGTCGGTAGAGTAAAAGATACTGAATTAAATAAGGACCTCTCAAGCGTTGCCGTCCATATTGAGATGTCTCCACAAATGAAAAACTATCTATCTAAAGATACAAAGTTTTGGCTTGTAAGTCCGACAGTAAATCTATCTGGTATCTCAGGGCTAAGTACGATTATAAGTGGAAAATTTATCAATATGTTTCCAGTGAAGGGAAAGGCCGTAAAAGTATTCAACGCTTTTGAAGAGCCACCAAGAGGTCTAAGAAAAGACGGCCTTTATGTAAAACTTCACAGTAAAAAACTAGACTCAGTTTCAATTGGCTCACCTATTTATTTTAATAAGGTACAAGTTGGAGAGGTTACAAATTTTGATCTCGATATGGATGGCAATGGTGTTGAAGTTACGATCTTTATTGAAGAAAATTATCGCAACCTACTTCTAACGACGTCGCGTTTTTACAATGTTAGCGGCTTTGAATTAGATGCTTCTCTAGCAGGAGTAAAGGTTCAATCAGACTCACTTATTTCAATCATCAAAGGCGGAATTGCATTTGTTAATCATGAATCAGAAGAGAATAAGAATAATCAGAAAGTAACAACTAACTTTGAAAAGAAATATACTCTCTACCCTAGCTATGCTCATACTGTCCCAGGAAAAAAAATAAAAGTAATATTTCCTCTAGGAAGTGCGGTAGCAAAAGAGAAGACTCCAATTAAGTTTAGAAATATTAATATCGGAGTTGTTACAGGTTCAGAAGTTGATCGCAATAAGGCCCAACTCTTAGTAGAAGCGACGATAAAGAAAGAATTTGAGAATATTATTGTTAAAGGTGCGAAGTTTTGGGAAGTTAAACCAAAAATCTCTCTTAAAGGAATTGATAATCTTGATGCAATAACTGGCAACTATATCGCAGTTGATATCAGTCGTTATAATTTTAAGAAATCAAAGCCTGCAGGAACCTTTACAGCTCTTGCCCAAGCTCCACTAAAAGAAGTTCACAATAAATACGGGACCCATTTAAACCTATTTAGTTCAAGAAGAAATTCACTAGCAAAAGGCCAGGGAGTTTACTATAGAGGCGTTCAAGTAGGTGTTATAACAGATGTTAGACTTAATACACGAGCAAAGAATGTTATAACAGAAATCTTTATCAACTCTCCTTATCACAAGCTGGTAAAGGAAGAAACAAAGTTTTGGAATACAAGTGGTGTCGATGTAGAGTTTGGCCTATTTTCAGGTGCAAAAATAAGTACCCAATCAATTGAAAGTATTCTTTCTGGTGGAGTCGAATTTGCAACCCCAGAGAAGTTTTCAATGCGTAAGAAACAATATTTTCAAGTTCATAAGAAAGCGCAGGAAGAATGGCTAGAATGGACACCAATAATTAATTTATAATAAAAAAGGCCTCGTATGAGGCCTTGATATTTTTTATGCTTTTATTAAGCAGCTTTCTTTTCATTTCCTTCAAGAGAATCAAGAACCTCTTGAGAATAAATTAACTTCTTACGTAATGCCTCACGAGAAATTCCCATCTCCTTAGCAGCTTTTGATTTATTACCAAAATTACGCTTAATCTCCTCTAAAATCATTTGTCTCTCAACAAGAGCTAAACGCTCTTTTAGAGGAAGTGTGAAGTCTGTCACATGATCAATTTGACCAAATTGCTTTTGCTTCATTGAAATATCAACTAGAGGTGCAACACCATCATTAATTTCAATATCAGATATGATATGAGATTTTGGATGATAAAGAACAGCTCTTTCGACACATTTCTTTAGCTCATAAACATTTCCTGGCCAATCATATTGTTTGATTTGATCCATTACTTTTTTAGAGAAGCTCTTTAATAGAAGTCCTTGTCGTTTACATTCAACTTTTAAGAAATATTCAACAAGCATTTCAATATCTTCTTCACGACGACGAAGTGGATCTAAATTAATCTGGGCCTGTGAGATATATTCAAACAGATCACGATAGAACTTTCCTTCATCTGTCATTATGGCAAGATCTTTAATTGATGTGGCCATAATACGACAATCAAAACTTACGATTCCACCTTCTAGGCCTTTCTTTTCGATAAGTTCAAATAGTCTTTCTTGCCACTCAAACGACAAGTGCTCAATATGGCTTAGAACAACAGTTCCACCTTGAGTGCTAGTAAAAACACATTCTTCTTCATTAGGGCCAAAAAGCATTGCTTCAAGCCTATTGAGATCTTTTAGCTTACAATCAACTGTTGTAATATCATGTAGCCCACGTTTACCTTCATAGTGAAGAACAGTGGCAAAAAGATTTTTACCAACTCCTTTTTCACCAGTGATCAGTACAGGACTATCTAAGTCTTTAAGTTTTGAAATAGAGTTTCTCATTGATTTTACACCTGGCGTGTTACCAATGATTGCAAATTGACGATCATATGGCGCTGAGAAGCGGCGAATTTTAGAAGTCGTCGAAATTGGATTAAAACTATGAAATACTGAAGAGAAAACAAGAGCAAGAACTTTCATCGTCTTTTCATCTTCTATAGTAAATCGATCTTCATTTCTTTTATTGATAACTTCAATTACACCAATTATCTTATCTTCACGATTATGAATCGGATAACAAATAATTGATTTCGTTTCAAAACCATTCTTTTCATCAAATGCGTTATTAAAACGAGAGTCATCACTTTCAGTACAAATATTTAAGGCCACACCTGTTGTAAAAACAGACCCAGCAATACCAAGACGATAATCAAACTTTAATCCTGTCTTATCCAAACCTAGAGCAGCAACTGCTTCTAATTCATTTGTATCTGGATTAATTAAAAAGATAGAAGAACGTTGAGCATTTAGGATACGAATAACCTCTTCAAGCATTGTATCGAGGAATCCTTCTTTATCTCCAAAATGTGTAATATCTTTAAATAATGAAAGAAGTAGAGAAAACATTTCAAACCCTTCATTAGGGTCTGTATATCGCTCCTTAAGTGCTGACTGAATAAGACAGTCTTTTAATCTTTCTGAAGAGAAACTCATAATGTAACTTTCAAGGAATTTATTAATTCCTTTTTCAACATCAAGTTCAACTCCATATATAATTTCTTCGTCTTCTAAAACATTTGAAAATGCACGAACAACTCGACCAGTTAGATCAAGGTGACGTTTTTTAAATTGTAGAGAAACTTCCAACTCAGTTCCAACAGAGATTCTTTCATGTGTTTTAAAACCGAATCCTGTAACTGAAATGTCCACAAGCTTTGCATCATCGATATAAGAAAGCCTCCCCATGTCGTCTTCTTTTTGTATCAAAAACCTTAGATTATCGGCTTCCTCAACTGGAATACGAAACGATTGAAAAAACTTAAATTCTGAAAAACTAGCGAGCATGTTAATCCCCTCATTAAACTATACTGTGAACATATCGGTAAATTTGCTTTAAACTTTAGGTAAATGCCCACAAAAATTGGCTATAATTTCTATACGTTACATGAAAATCAACTCCTTACTACTTGCCTAGACTTAAGCTTTTGCGTATGATGATGCTTAAAAAAAGATCGTAATTTTAAACACTTGCAAGAGTGACAGGAAGAGTAAATGATTTTTGAAGGTTCTGAAAAGAAGGCCGAAATAATTGTTGGGCCTAACTTAAATCTATTGGATATCTCAGACGACTTTTGGTCTCAATTAGTCGAAAAAGCACAAGCAACAATTTTATCCACTATTAATAATGAAAATATAAAAGCATTTCTCTTATCAGAATCCTCGCTTTTTGTTTGGAAAGATCGCATGCTGATAATCACATGTGGACAAACAACCTTAATCAAGGCCATCGACTTCTTCACAGATCGCTTTGGTAAAGATGTAATCAAACAATTAATTTTTCAAAGAAAGAATGAGTACTTCTCTCATATGCAACACTCAACTTTTGCAGATGATGTGAAGCTATTAGAAAATAAATTTTCAGGACAAGCACTACGCTTTGGAAATATAGATGATCATCATAACTTCATCTATTTTCTCGATCAAGAATATGCACCAAGTGCAGATGATCACACTCATGAGTTACTTATGTATGAAATCTCATGTAAAGCGAGAGAAATTCTAACTAATGAGAGTGTGACAAAAGATGAAATTCGCCAACTTTTAAAACTTGATAAGATCTTACCTGGTTTTGAATTGGATGATTTCGTATTTAATCCATACGGCTACTCTCTAAATGCCATCAAAGATGATAATTATTTCACATGTCATATTACACCTCAGGAAGAGTGCCCATATATTAGTTTTGAGACTGATATCAATATGAAAGAAATTGCAGATGTTCTAATCGAAGCAATGGAGCCAATTTCATATGACTTTATCGAGTTCTGTCCAAATCAAGATGGAAGCTGTGGATTAAATCTTAAGAAAGAAGATTATATAGCTAAAACCCAAGTTGAAAGCTATCTAAAATGTGGCTACATAATGTACTTTTCACACTTTTATAAAGTACGCCCAAATCGCCTAAAGCCTTATAAATTACTTTAAATGAATAGGAGTTACCATGCATAGCAATCTATGGATCGAAGAAAGATATAAAGATTTTTACGGAATGAGATACAAAGTTGAAAATGTTCTCTACTCTAAGAAGACTGAATTTCAAACTGTAGACGTTGTTGAAACGAAAGGACATGGAAAGATGCTTCTTAACGACGGCCTAGTTATGGTAACAGAAAGAGATGAAATCGCTTATCACGATATGATTGCTCACGTTCCATTATTTGTTCATCCAAATCCAAAGAATGTTCTTGTTATTGGTGGTGGTGACGGTGGTACAGCACGTGAAGTTCTACGTCACTCTTCAGTTGAAAAGTGTACGATGGTAGAAATCGATGGTGCTGTTTGCGAAGCTTGTATGGAATTCATTCCACAAACGGCCGAAGTTTTAAAAGGTCATCCTAAATTAGATCTTATCATCGGTGACGGTGTTAAATTTGTCCAGGAGTTCCAAGCTACGAATGAGAAATTTGATGTCATTATCATCGACTCAACAGATCCAATCGGGCCTGCTGCTCCACTATTTGGACCAGAGTTCTACACAAATGTAAATAAGTGCCTTGCTGATAACGGTATCGTTGTCTCTCAAGGAGAATCTCCTTGGTTTGAAGCAGAGATTCAAAAGAGCATGCTTGGTGTTTTAAATGATATTTTTAAGAATATATTTATCTATAATTTCTCTAACCTAACTTATCCAGGTGGGCTTTGGTCATTTACATTTGCAACTAAAGGCGACATACACCCAATCAATGATTTTAGAAAAGAAGCTGTGGCAGCAAGTGGCCTAGAGTTTTCTTATTATAATGAGGGGCTTCATCAAGCTGCATTCTATCTTCCTACTTTTATGAAGAAGAATCTTGAAGGACTAATACAAAATCCATAATAAGGAATCGTCATGCAATACTGGCTCTTTAAAAGTGAACCTGATGCTTTCTCAATTGATGACCTTGCCAAAAGGCCCAAGCAAACTGAATCTTGGGATGGTGTAAGAAATTATCAAGCACGAAACTTCATGCGCGATGAAATCAAAATGGGAGATAAGGTCTTTTTTTATCACTCAAGTTGTAAAGAGCCAGCGATTGTTGGAATAGCAGAAGTTGTTAAAGAGTCACATCCTGACAAAACTCAATTTGATAAGAATTCAAAATACTATGACCCTAAGGCAACAAAAGAAGAACCGCGATGGTTTCTCGTTGATATAAAGTTTGAAGAAAAGTTTGAAAAACAACTCAGCTTAAAAGAGATGAAAGCTGATAAACGATATGATGAGATGCCACTAGTTAAGAAAGGCTCTCGCCTATCAATAATGCCTATCCCTAAAAAGATTGCCACACTAATTTTAAAAGATGTAAAAAACTAGACCTTGAAGAAACTCACGTCCAAAACTTGTATAACTCAAAAAAAGAGTTGCAAAGCTTAAGATTAGGCCAATTGTAAAGAAGCTTAAAATTACGATTCCCGTTCGTCCAAGCAATGATTTAATTGGCTGCTTATAATAGAGAGAAAGATGTGAGAGATCATTATGGCCGTGGGTACCACCAAACTGGTGAACCTTTGCTCCACCACCTTCTTGATTACCAAAGTCTTCTGCTGCCATAAATTCCCCAATACCCTCTTAACTTTATTAAAGCTAAATAGAGTATCGGTAGAATTTAAGTAAAAATTAAATTTGAGTATTTTGGCGGTTTATTGAATTAATGAAGCTGTTTCAACTAAAGGGTCCTGAGAGCTTGAAACAAGGCCCGTAGAGGCTTTAGTATCTGTAATTACAGAGCTTTCCTCACTATCAGCATCAATATTTGGATCATCGAGATCATCTTCAGCAATAACGACAGAGTCAACTAGAATCTCTCTAACAAGATCTAATTTATCACAAGAAATTTCATTCACACTATCTAGCTGTTCTTTCAAGTCCATCAACTGAGAGCTTAGATCTTGCTTGGCCTCTAATTCTAAATTAAATTGCTCTAAGCAACTAGTGAGACGATCTGTAAGATCCTGTTGTCCAGATCTTACTTCTTGTTCGAGATTAGAAAGAAGCCCAATGGTATTATTGAAGAACTTGGCCAAATTACGACTTAGCCCTTCAAGCTCGACACTACTTTGAGTTAATTCGCTATCATTGCTAAGTGAAGCTTGTACATCAACTCTAAAACTTAAAGTCTTAAGCTGAAAAATAAGATCTTTCATATCTTTAAACTCATTCATAAATGTATCAAAGAGTTCATGAAATTTAATCTCATCCTGTTCTTGAGTCTGCTCACTATCTTTCTTATGCTTTAAGCTATCAGACATTTCTTTTTCAAAATCAATAAGCTCTCTACGAGCATCAATTAAAGAATTAACAACAGTATCTAGCGACTTGCTAGTATCTTCAACGAGAAGTAATTGATCGTTAATATCATCGCTTGCTGCAATAACTTCTAGATCATCTGCTTCCATTTTTTCAATATCAGACTTTAAACGATTTGAATCTTCGATTTCTTGAGAAAGCTTAATTTGAAGCGAATGCTTACTTTCTTTTAATTCTGAAAGTTCTTCATTGATTCGCTCTAGCTCTAAACTTAGTAACTCTTTATCATTGTGGATTCTTACTTTTGCATAATACTCTTTGATCATTGGGATAATTGCCAAGATAGCAAAAGCAATGGCAGAGGCCATAAAAATTAAGTTCAGAAGGTTTCTATTTAAGAACCAGTTATATATTAACGCTCCATGCGTAAGCAAGGCCAATGCACAGATAATTAAGTAATTTGTTTTTGATTTTGGATTTGTATTCTTTCCAGAAGCTGATTTAGTGGCCTCTTTTAATTTTTGATCAAATTTTAATGACATGTTATCGATCCCTGATAAACTCTTTTAACTTCAATGTTAATATAATTATTAGACACTAAAGTAAGTAAGTCAATTATCAGGGACCAATATTTTTACGAAAGGTAGGTATAACTCTTTAAACAGCTCTCATAGAAATCAACTAATGACACACCGTCACGAGGTCTAATTGTTCCCCTAGCAACTTGTTTATCAATTGATCTTTTAACCTTAAACGCCATATATTCTGGATTATACTGCATCGTCGATAAAACATTACGTGCTGAAGAGCCTGGAACGGTCTCTTCAATATAGAAGCCTTTAGGGTCATGCTTATCAGCGTATACATGTACTTCATTTACGCGGCCAAAAAGATTATGCATATCACCCATTACATCCTGATAAGCACCAGTTAGAAAAATACCAATATTATATTGCTCCCCTTCTTTTAACTCGTGTACAGAAAGTGTTTTCTTAAAGCCTTCATCTGGGTCATAAAAGCGGTCGATCTTCCCATCACTATCACAGGTAATATCAGCAAGAGTTGAACGCTTTGATGGCCTTTCATTTAATCTTGTTAATGGAACAACAGGTAAGACTTGTTCAATTGCCCAGCTATCGCATGCAGATTGAAAAACAGAAAAATTACAAAGATACTGGCCACTTAAGCTATTTTCAAGTTCTGCAATTTGTTCGGTTTGAAAATCTTCATCAGGAACAAGATTATTGATCTGCTTAAGAATTTGTAAGTGAAGTGTCTCGATCTTTGCACGCTCTTCTAATTCTAAAATACCAAGTTTGAAAGCATGGATTGAATCAGACTTAATCTTTACTGAGTCATTATAAGCTTCTTGCCAATTTTTACTTTTATCAAGGAGATCTTTCACTTGTCTCATCTCAGTAACAAGATGATGCTCTCCTGTCTTCTTCTTCGTTGAAAATTCAATCTTTGTATTATCAATTTCACCTATAATATTTGTAATGACACAACTGTGATGTGCCGTCATAGCACGGCCACTTTCAGTAATAATATGTGGGTGCTCAACATTTTCAAGATCACAAACTGTTTTAAGGCCGTAGACGATATCTGTTATATAATCACTAATAGAATAATTTATAGACGAATCATTCGTTGAATTTGTTCCATCGTAATCAACACCGAGTCCACCTCCAACATCAAAATACTCCAGAGGTGCACCAATTTTTTGCATCTTACAATAGATACGAGAGCCTTCTTCAATGGCCTCTTTAATCGAGCGAATATCTGTGATTTGGGAGCCGATATGGAAGTGAAATAATTTAAGTGCACCTAATTTCTTATGCTTTTTTAAATATTCAATTGCTAGAATAATCTCAGATGTCGTTAGACCAAACTTGGCCTTTTCTCCACCACTTGACTCCCACTTACCACGACCTTTAACAGTCATTCTTCCACGTATTCCAATATTTGGAATAACACCATATTCTTTTGAAAGCTCAACAAGCATCTTAAGTTCAGAAAATTTTTCAATAACAACAAAGATCTTACGCCCAATTTTAGTTCCTAAAATAGCAAGTCTTAAATAATCACGATCTTTATAACCATTAAGAACAGTTAGTGAATCGATATTTGTATTATATGCTAGAGCAGATAAGAGCTCAGGCTTTGACCCAGCTTCAAGTCCATAATTATATCGTGAACCTGCATCAACAATTTCTTCAACAACTTCTCGCATTTGGTTAACCTTAACAGGATAAACCCCAAAGAACTTTCCACCGTAATCTTCTTCATCAATAACTTTTTGAAAAGTACGATTGAGAAGCTTTACTTGAGAGCGAAGAATATCATGGAATCGAATAACAAGTGGAAGGCTTAGGCCCTGCTCTTTAGCATCCTCGATTACATCATCGATGAGAATTCCGACATCTTTTTTTGGATTAGGCGTTGCCTTAAGTTTTCCACTTTCATCTATTTTAAAATAACCATTACTCCACTTACTAACATTATAGAGTCGGTCTGAATCATCAATTGTCCAAGTACCATTTGTCATTTTATGGCCCCTTTTGTTTTCGAAGTTAGAAGAAGAATTAATTCCCTAACAACTTTTGCTGCAAATACAGAACTATTTCCTGTTGAATCAATTTCAGGAGAAAGCTCAACCACATCACATCCAACAATATTCTTCTCTGTTAGGATCTTAACAAAACTAATAAAAGAATGAAAATCTTCACCACCTGGCTCTGGAGTACCTGTTCCAGGAAAGAAGCTTGGATCAAAGTAGTCGAGATCCAAAGTTAAGTATATTGGCCTATTCGAGTCGATCTTAGTTACTCTCTCAAGAAATTCCTTGCGAGACTTAGCAATCGATCCAGAACTATTCATATATTCATACTCTTCTTTTGTTCCAGAGCGAATACCGTATTGAATTAGCTCATGCCCTTCTTTGAAGTGATCAAGACTTCTTTTAATGATTGAAGCATGTGAATAATGATAGCCTAAGTAACCATCTCTAAGATCCGCATGGGCATCTAAATGTATGAGAACGAGATCATCAAAATCATTCAGATATTTTTTAATCGGAGCATATGAGATGGAATGCTCACCACCTAAAGTCATAAGTTTGATATCATGTTCTTTAAAGTTAATTTGACTAAAGTTATCCTCGAAACATTTCGTGGCCTCTTGCCAACTGGCCTCAGTTTGATCTTTTACTGGCAAATTTCCAAGATCATAGAAAGTATAATCTTCAGTTGTTAAGTCAAGATATGGTGAATATGTTTCTATACCATCTGAGACTTCTCTTAGGGCATTAGGACCTAGGCGAGTCCCCTTTCGAAAACAAGCGGTACCATCAAAGCCAAAACCGATGAGAGAAACAGATGAGTCTCTAAGTTCATCAGTAGCAATTGACATATCATATGGAGTTTCAGGCGCGATTGGCCCTTTTAGTTTTAACATTGCACTTCTCCAAAAAGTCTAATCTAACTTTTCTTTATTCCTATTAGCGGCAAACTCTCGACGAGTCATGGGTGCATGAAAGAGAGCGAAATCGATTGATTCACGAAACATCTTCCAATATTTCTTATGGTTACGATTATCACTTGAAGGCAGCTCAAGTGTATAAGTTGGTATCTTCCTTTCATTCCCAGCATAGTTGCCTAGGCTTCCAGGAAAGAAGGGATAATTTTTAACACGATAGCCATTTGCTTTCTCACTCATAACATTTAATAACTCTTCTGCTTTTAGGGCCAGGCCATCTTCATCATGAACATGATTACTTACAACTGGGCCATCATAGTCGAGAATCGTAAGAGGAGCATGTACAGTAATAATCTTATCTGGGTTATACCTAGCAATGATATTTACTTGAAATATCGTTTCTTGTTCTGAATTTGCACGAACTCCAGGATAGCGTCTCTTCGCTGCTCGGTAGCGTGTCTTCCAAAGCTTTAAGGCTTTCTTATCCCAATCTTTCGTTGGGAAGTTGCGATTTGGATCGATTCCACGAGCATTCGTTCTCGTAGGTCTTCTTTTGAAAAAAGAATCTGGTGAAACAATTGGTGCCACTGCTACTAAGTTATTTTTAAGCTTCTTCTGCCCTTCAACAGTAGCGACTTCATGATAGAGGTGATGTAAAATATCAAAGCAGAATTTAATTGGTGTAATCTCATCCCCATGTACACCACAAAAAACGAGAGTCATATTCTTTGGCTCGATACGGTGTTCAACTTCATCACCAAAAACAGTCCACATTATTGGCTGACCTAGGTGGCTATTTCTTACGTGAATCCACTTATAAGAATCACAATGAGATTTACCCCAACCATACTTACGAAATTTCTCATCTATCTTATTACAATAGTCTGAAACGGCCTTCGTATTTTCAACTTTAACAAATTCATTCTTATGAGAGTGATCTGTAAATTTTGAATCATCTAAAATATCTTTGCTCTTATCAGTCTTCTTAGACTTTGGGGGCCCGACTTTCTTTCGCGCAACTTTTAACTCCTCTTTCTTCTCATTAGAAATTTCAAGCATCTCAACACCTGAGCAGCTAATAAGTGTTAAAGTTAAGGAAAGAAAAAGAGAGATTTTACTTACTAAATTCATAATCACCAAAAGGGCATATTGTTAAAGTGTTATAATATCATATAATTAACAAATATTATCAATATTTTATCGAGTCAAAAGACTATTTATGCACAAGGCCATCAACTTCCTCATTATCACCACAAACCCCAATGTCTATGCTGCTAAGCAGTTAGAAAATCATATTGAGAAAGAAGGTCATCTAATTAACATTTGTTCACCTAAAAGTCTTGAAATAGATACACTAAAAAGTGCTGATATTATCATCAATCGAAACACAGGCCTAAATTATTCAGATAATGATCTAGAGTTTATTGAAGAAGTACTCAGGCCAGATAAACAGCTTTTAACTAACTCTCTTAATTGCTCTAGGACCTTAAGAGATAAATTACGGCAGGCCGAATATTTAAGAAGTCTTATCCCTAATGAAAACCTAATTGCTACCTATAGTTTGTTAGAATATCAAAAAGCACTTATCGACTCTCCAGAACAAAAAAAGTGGATTATAAAAACACGAAGAGGACAAAAGGCCAAAGGGATACATTCAAGCGTCGATCTTGAAAAAGATGCCAAAGACCTTATAGCTAAAGGTGATCACAATTATATTATTCAGCCCTACTTCCCTCTAACGAGAGAAATTCGTGTCCTAGTACTTAAAAGCCTAGATTCGAAACATTCTAAATTAATATATCTTGAAAAAAGACCACTGGATAAGAAGTCTCCATTTTATATTCTAAATTTTGAAAACTCCTTACCAAGTTTAATCAAAGACAATCAAGTACCTAAGGTTATTAACGAATTGGTAAGTATCATCATGAAATCACAACTTGATTTTCACTTTATCACCATCGACTTCTTAGAAGATGAGAACGCTATGATAAAGCTTCTTGAAATCAATAGTTCACCAGGCTTTGAAGGGGTATCAAACCTGTTACAAAGGCAGTCAAAGTCCACCAATATTATTGAAACTTATCTTCAATACCTCAAATCAGATTTCAATAGACTTGTATAACGTATTGAAATCATATTAGGCAGCTCTAAAAAATATATCGCAACTCAACTTTTTGTTTGATTATTAAAACTTTTGTCGATAAGATAGAAGCAGGAGACAGTTTATATGTATATTTGTATATGTAACGCCATTACACAAGATATGCTAGACAATGCGATAAAGCAGGGTCAGAGCGAAAAAGAAGTCATGAATAAGTTAGGGATTGGTAATTCATGCGGTGTTTGTGTACTTGAAAAAGTAAGCTCAGGTCTTGCGGCCAAAAAGAAAGCTGAAGCAAGTCAACAGACGGCAAAGAAAAACTTAACTCAACCAAAAAAATAATTTCTTGAAACACATTCACTTCTTCTATAGCATTAATCCATACAATTATTAATTTAATGAAAGGGTTTAATCATGAAAGGTGATCAAGACGTCATAAAAGCACTAAATGGTGTTCTTACAAAAGAGCTTACAGCAATTAATCAATACTTCCTTCACGCACGCATGCTTGAGGACTGGGGACTCGATAAAATCGGTCATCTAGAATACAAAGCAAGTATCGATGAGATGAAATTTGCTGATGAAGTAATTAAAAGAATTCTCTTCCTTGAGGGTTTACCTAATCTACAAAAGCTAGAAAGAATCAGAATAGGTCAAAATGTTGAAGAGATTATCAAGTCAGACCTTGAAACTGAGGCAGAAACAATTCCATTATTAAAAGAAGCAATCGAGCTTTGTGAAAAGAAGCAAGACTATGTTTCACGTGATCTTCTATCGAAGATTCTTGATTCTGAAGAAGAGCATATTGATTGGCTAGAAACGCAACAAGAACTTATCAAAAAAGTTGGTGTTGAGAACTATATGCAATCTCAAATCGAAATGAAATCATCTGGCCACTAAGGCCGCATAATATAAAGCAGACTCTTAGGAGTCTGCTTTTGCTTCACTAGGCTTAGGTAACTTCGCCACCATTATAATAGGAATAATTAAAAATACACTTCCAATAAAATAAGGTGCTGCAGAGTTGTATCTCCAATAAATAAGAGATGCAATAATAGGCCCAAAGACACGGGCAAGAGCACCTAGAGATCTAAATACACCAATAACATGTCCTTGATGATTTGAAGGTGAGTACATTGAAACAAGAGATGTTAAACAAGGTACAACTAATGATGATCCAATTGCTAAGAAGAAAAGACCTGCATAAACTAGCCAACTTGAAGAGGCCAATCCGATTAGAACAAGTCCAGGTATAATTGCAATAAGACCTTGAAGGGCCATCTTCCTCTCACCTACTTGATGAGCTTTTCTTCTTACATATCCTCCTTGAACCATTGCGAGAATAAATCCAATAAAGATAAACATGTAAGCATTATCCATTGATGAATAATTTAGTCTCTCAGCAGCTAAGAATGTTAGAGTAAACTCCATTCCTGAAAATGCTAATAGGAATAAGAAGTATCCAAAGTTTGTTAAATTAACTCCTTCATATGGAAGAGGCTTAAATAACTTTAAAGGATTAGCACTTCTTTCAGTCTCATGCTTACCTCTTTTTTCCTCAGGTAATGTCTCATCAAATTTATTAAATAAATTAACAAGATTAAATAATGAAAGTAGTCCAGCAACAATGGCGGCCATAGAGAAAGGATTTATTCCAATAGACTCTAGTGCTGGATACATTTTTGTTAAATCAAAAAGAGATAAGATACCACCCATTGCAGGGCCAATAATAAATCCAAGAGCAAAGGCAATACCAATGATGGCCATCCCTTTTGAGCGATTCTTTCTAGTTGTCACATCAGCAACAACTGCTGTCGCTGTTGAAATATTACCTCCCATAATTCCACCGATAAAACGCGCAAGAATGAGAATAGTAAAGTTGCCAGCAACGGCCCAGAGAACATAACTTACAAAGAGTCCAAATACAGAGATAAGTAGAACTGGTCTTCGCCCAATTCGATCGGAAATAGTTCCCCAAATTGGTGCAGCAACAAATTGCAATAAAGAATATAAGGCACCAAGGGCACCACCAAAGAGAACGATAGCAGAAAACTCTCCTGCTCCTCCTACATTTGTGAGTGTATCAATTGAGCCAAAGATTGCTTTTAAAAAGAAGTTATCAGCATCAACCGTTAAGTAGTACTTGGCCAGGGCCGGAAATAATGGAAAGATAATTGAGAAACCAACGAGGTCTAAGAATAATGTTAAGAACACAATTTTTAGAGACTTCTTAGCATTGTCACTTAAAGGCTCTGATTCCATATTAACTTTTGGCATATCCATATACTTTTCCTCTTCAACTTCATATTCTAATTGTGCAACCTCATTAGGTTTGTCACATAATGTTTCAACATAATCGGCAAAGCCTTCAGACCACTTCTGATCATCATTTAAACAAGGGATTGCATGTATTGTTGTCCCAAACTCTTCAACTTCTTCTTGTAACTCAGTACCAATTTCATCAACTGTTTCTAAACAATCTGCTACAAATGCAGGACAATAAACAGCGATATTCTTCTTTCCACTTTTAGCAAGCTCACAAACATAATCATCAGTATAAGGAGTTAACCACTCTTCACTTCCAAATCTTGATTGAAAAGTAAAATGTATGCGATGGCTATCAATTTCTGAAACGCGATCTTTAATCAACTCAAAAGTTTCAAAGCAATGTTGATAGTATGGATCTTTTTTATAAATCACTCTTCTCTTTGGGATCCCGTGAAATGAGATAACTAAATCATCGATCTGTTCACTTTTTAACTTTTCATTAATTAGTCTTGCAGAGTTATCAATAAAAGCTTGGAGACGATGGAAATTAGTAATGACCTCAAAGTTAGGAATCCTAACCTTTGTCCCTAATAGCTTACCTAGGAAGTCTATCCCACTAGCAATTGTTGATTCTGAATACTGTGGAAACATAGGTATAACGATGAGTTTTTGAGCAGGATCCATTCTCTCATCTAATTCTTTTTCCCACTTCGCATAGACATCAGCAACTCTAGGCTCACAAAGTAGAAAAGCGTGTTCAACTTCAATATGCTCAGGCGTTAACTCATTTACCTTATGAGTAAACTCCCGTGTGATACGAGTAAGAGGAAATTCATTGCCTTCCCAAATCCTGCTATATAAAGCAGCTGAGCGCTTTGGCCTAAATGGTATGACAAAGAGATTTAAAATAATCTTCCATAGAGTTGGATTAATATCAACAACTCTTGGATCCCCTAAAAACTCTTTTAAATATGATCGTACATCGGAAACTTTTGGACTCTTAGGAGAGCCTAGTTGAACGAGAACGACTTTAATGACTTTCTTTGCATTTTTTTTAGATGCTGGAAAAGTTAATTGCTCATGACGCATTGTCATTGGTCCTTGATAGTGTTAAATTAGATGACTATAACCTATCAAAATAATTCAAGAGAGTCGATAAATGAGTGCATCGAAGAAATCTATCAAAAAGAAAGCAACAAAGAAAAAAGCAGCGACAAAGAAGACGACTAAGAAAGCGCCTAAAAAAGGTCGTAACGTAGAAGAGCTAACAGCATTTGCCCTTGGTAGCGCAAATACACAATATCCAGATACATATGCTCCAGAAGTATTAGAAGCATTTGATAACAAGAATCCAGGCAGTGATGCATGGACAACATTTGTTTGTACAGAGTTCACTTCTCTATGCCCAAAAACAGCACAACCAGATTTTGCAAGAATCTATATCAACTATATTGCAGACAAGAAAATGGTGGAATCTAAGTCACTAAAACTATATCTGTTCAGCTTCAGAAATCACGGAGATTTCCACGAAGATTGTGTGCAAAAAATTTGTGACGATTTAACAAAGCTCATGAAGCCAAAGTTCATTGAAGTTATTGGTGAATTCACACCTCGTGGTGGTATTTGTATCTATCCATATGCCTCAAATTCCAATAATAAGAAGATTTATAAGGAAATTCGATCAAAAAGGTTTAGCGAATATGCCCCAGGTAAGTATACAATGGACTTATCTAAAATTTATTAATTTAGCATAAAAGAGGATTTTATGAGTCTTGGAATAACAGAAAGTTTAATCATCTTAGCTATTATCATCCTATTATTTGGTGGTAAGAAGCTTCCTGAACTTGGTAAATCACTAGGAAAAGCAATTACAGGCTTTAAATCAGGACTAAAAGAAGAGCAAAACGAAGAAACGATTACAGCAAAGAAAATAACAGAACAGAGCGAAAATAAGAAAGATGACACCAAGAATAGCTAAAAGCTATTCTTGGATCACTGAAATAACTTGTTTAAGAGTAAAAGGCTTTGGAAGAATTCCAGAAACACCCATACCTTTAATAGAATCATCATTTATTGTGCAATCACCAGTGGCCAAAATAAACGAAGGCATATTCTCTTTAAGAAAGCCTCTGGCCTGACTAGCAAACTCCATTCCATTCACCTCAGGCATTTGATAATCTGAAATAATATGAGAATAATGATTACTTCCTAAAGCGTTTAATGCTTCTTTAGCACCAGCACAAGCGTCAACTTCATAGCCCTCAGAAATTAGTGCATCTTGAAGAAGCTCCAATATCTCAACCTGATCATCCACAAGTAAAATACGCTTTGAATTCATAATTCTTTCCACACATCCTCCTAGGATTGGAAATTTGTTTATTGGTAGATGCTCAATTTTGAGCAAAAAAAAACCTATCTTTCGATAGGCTTTTTTAAAACATAAAAATTATTGATTCAAGTAAATTATTCTATAATTTCTAAAACAGATCTTTTTTTCAATTTTGTTGATGCAGCATTAAGAATTGTTCTTAGTGCACGAGCTGTTTTACCTTGCTTACCGATAACTTTACCAAGGTCAGTCTTATCAACTTTTAATTCGATAACTGTTGTCTGCTCACCAACAATTTCATTTACTTCTACTTGCTCTGGCATATCAACTAGTGCGCGACTAACTGTGTCGATTAAATCTTTTAACTCACTCATCATGAACTCCTTCTACAAAAATGCCGTTATCGCTTAATTTAAGAAAAATCGAAATTCTTAGTTAAGAGTAATTTCGTTTTTCTTTAGAAGTGTTCTAACAGTGTCAGAAATTGTAGCACCTTTACCTAGTAGCTCAGAAATTCTCTCAGCTTTAACATCGATAAGGTTACCTTCTTTAAGTTGTGGATTGTATTGACCTAGTTTTTCACTAAATTTACCGTCTCTTGCATTTCTTGAGTCTGCAGCAACGATTGTGTAAATAGGCATGTGAGTTCTACCACCGCGTTGTAATCTAATTGTTAACATTAAGTACTCCTACATCTATAGTAACGCTATAATAATCAGTTTAAATATTTCTAAATAAATAATTGATTTTAAAAAGATAAGCAATATCTTTTTTCAAATTTTTAATTAGAACGGTAATGTATTAAAATATCTGTCATATGACAAGCAAAGAATCCCAGAGTGCAAAATTTATCGACCTCCACGGCCATCACAGCTCTTCTAAAAGCGAAGATAGAGACTTCTTATATATTTATTCCTACTCTCCCAAAATCAATGACTTACCTGAAGAGGGCCAATTCTTTTCCGCAGGAGTACACCCATGGGAGATTGAAGATGCAAGAACAAGCTTTGAAGAGGTAAAGAGATTATGTGGTGATAGTAATTGTCTAATGGTTGGAGAAGCAGGACTTGATCGCTCAATCGTGGATGATAGTGACCTAAGGCAACAAGAAGAAGTCTTTAAGTGGCATATTCAGCTAGCAAATGAGCTTAAAAAACCACTTATCATTCATAATGTGAAATGCCTGTCCGAAATTTTTCGCCTCCACAAGCAATTCCCAAATCACTCGAATTGGGTCTTACACGACTTTAATGGAAGTCTTAGCGATATCCAAGAATGCCAAAAAAGAAGCATTGCCATGAGCCTTGGGCCACGCTTTTATGAATCTCAAACCGCAAGGATTGCTCATACAATCTCTGATCACAAAATTGATTTGAATCTTATTTTCTTTGAGACAGATGAGCGAGGTGATATTAATATCCAAACAATCTATGAAAAGTTTGCTCAAAAACAAGAAATAGAGATTGATGATTTAAAGGATAGAATTTGGCAAAACCTGAAGGCCCTTCTTGGCACAAATTTAACGAGCTAGTCCAACTTAAGGCCCTCCTGGCCCCAATGGTTGGACTCTCACATGTGGCCCTAAGAGATGCCCTACGTCCCTACTTTCCAGAGGATACACCAACACTTTGGACAACAGAGATGCTAAATTCGCGTCGAATTCCAGGCCAAAGGCTTGGGGAAACACCAGAGACCCTAAAGTCACAACAAGATATAAATCTCTATCCCCAAATTCTATGTAACGAAGAAAGATATATTCAAGATTCAATTCCAAAGCTAGAAGAATGGGGAGCAAAAGCAATTGATATAAATATGGGTTGCCCAGTAAAAAAAGCCTTAAAACATAATTATGGGGTCTCATTAATGGGTGATATAAAATATGCCTCCCAAGTTGTTTCTTGTGTAAAGAAATATGCCACTGTTCCAGTATCAGTGAAGCTAAGGGCCGGACTTCAATCAGATAAGGGCTTCTTACTTGAATTCTGCCATGCTCTTAAGGAAGGTGGAGCAGATTGGCTTATCCTCCACCCTCGCCTAGCAGAGCAAAAAAGAAAAGGAAGTGCAGATTGGTCACAAATTAGGCTTCTTCAAGAAAGTATCGATATACCAATTATTGGCAATGGCGATATTCAAGAAGCTCAAGATATCACTCGCATGCTTGAAGAAACTGGCTGCCAAGCCGCTATGCTTGGAAGGGCCTTAACAGCAAAACCTTGGATTATTACACAATATGCTTACGAAAGTGGACATCAGCTAAATGAATACCAAGAAGCAATAATAAATAAAGATCCAAGTGCCCACGCTGTCTTATATGGAGAATTTGTGAAGTCCTATATTGAAGCTTGTTTTCGTTATTACGATTTTAAAGATGCTTTAAAGAGAATACGCTTCTTTCTAAAAGTGGGACACGTCTGGCTTAATTTTGGGCATAGCTTTTCAAAGAAGCTCTTTAAACTTGAGACGCTACAAGAGTACAAAGAGGCCATTGACCAATTCATGTCAAACTCTTCTCTTAAAATGTCAGCTCGAACAAATCTTAGATATTAATATTTAGTGATCGCAGTGATGACAGCGACAAAGCTTAATATTAAGCATATGGGCAGCAATCAATGCAAGTCCACCAATGATAGAAGCAACGATTTCAACTGGACCGATAGTATGAACATGGTGTGCATGTCCTGCGTGTTCTGCAAGTAGAAAGAGATGCTTAAAATGCCCAAATAAAATGGCCGCCATACCAAGAACACCAATAATAAGAGGTCTCTTATCCGAGTGAACCTTAAGATTCTTAACAAAAGCGTAGAGGCCAACAGGAACCACGATGAAGATAGAAAGACTATGAATTAATGGATTTTCAAAGATACTTGCCACTGAAGGCGTAAACATCACCAATAAAGGGATTGCCATACAATGTAGGCAACATAGGACAGAAACGATAAGTCCCGCGCGATCCGCAGATTCGTTCAAATTTGTTACTTTTGTTTCTTCCATATCATTATCCATAATCGTCCAACTATTTATTATAAGTATATATAGAGAATTCTTAACTCCAAAGCAAGAAAATATTAAATTATTCAGGGTATTAAAGTGTTGAAAATACTTGCTAATGAGTTTACCGTATTAAGGTAATATTATTGATACCCATTCAAGAATGAATCGGTTGAGATTTTAACCAAGAAGATCGATAGCGAGGATAAAAATGAGCTTAGAAGATTTTTTAAAGAAGAAGAATAAACAGGCAAAACACGCCCTAACTTCTTCAAGTGATGAGATTCTAAAAAAGTGTAAGCATTTACTAGAGCGAATTCAAGATGAAGGTAGTGAGAAGTACGATGAACTCTATTACCACTTTCGTTTTCGTTACGACAAAGTAAATGTGCAAAAGCATAAACTTGAAAAATTCTATGAAGAATTAAAAGAAGAACTCGATCGTCTTGGTAAAGATCCAATGAAAGTCTTGGCCCAATATGAAGAGAAGATTGAAAAAGAGATTGCTTCTCTTGGCCATGGGGAAACATATCAAAATGTTAAAAAAGGGACTAAGAAGGCAATTAATCGCGTTAAGAAAGCGGCCAAAGATGTTTCTGATGAGATGGAAGAAACCGTTGAAGAGGTACGCAAAACAACGAAGAAAGTTGCAAGTGACTTAAAGAAAGCGGCCAAGAAGAAGGTTGTTAAAAAGGCGGCCAAAAAGACAGCTAAAAAGGCAGCAAAGAAAACTGCCAAGAAAAAGGTAGCCAAAAAGACTGCAAAGAAAACTGCGAAGAAAACTGCGAAGAAAACTGCGAAGAAAACTGCGAAGAAAAAGGTTGCCAAGAAGACAGCGAAAAAGAAAGTAGCAAAGAAAACTGCTAAGAAAACTGCCAAGAAAACTGCCAAGAAAGCTGCCAAGAAAGCTGCCAAGAAAGCTGCCAAAAAAACGGCCAAGAAAAAAGTGGCCAAGAAAGCTGCTAAGAAAAAATCAAAATAAATACTAATACTAGGCCCTGAAATTCAGGGCCTTTCTATAAGAGTGCGTGAGCAATTGAAAAATAAATAATGATCCCCGTGACGTCACAAATCGTTGCAACAAAGGGAGTTGAAGCTGTAGCAGGGTCAAAGCGTAACTTTTTTAAGAGAAATGGCAGCATTGAGCCAACAAGTGTCCCCCACATTACGATACAAATAATACTACATCCAACAATTAAAGATATCTGAGCAAAGTTCACACCGTATGCTTCATTAGCATGAGGCCAAAAGTAAATTCTCATGAATCCAAAGATTCCAAGAATAAATCCCATAAAAAGACCTGAGCCTAATTCGCGAAAGAAGACGCGAAGAGAGTCACTATTTTTAACTTCACCTAGGGCAAGCGCACGAATAACGAGAGTCGAAGCTTGAGCACCTGAATTCCCACCAGATGAGATAATAAGAGGAATAAAAGTCACTAATGCTACTGTGTGAGCAATGGCCGCTTCAAAATGAGTCATGGCCGTCGCAGTTAACATTTGTCCGATAAAGAGTATAACAAGCCAACCGAGACGCTTTTTTGTCATCTCAAAGAAGCCTACTTCAAGATAAGGAGCATCAAGAGATTCGACGGCCGCAATTTTTTGCATATCTTCCGTGGTCTCTTCTTCAACGGCCTTGATAATATCATCAATTGTAATGATACCTTTCATTCTGAACTCATCATCAATAACCGGAAGAACAACTTGTTCAAAACGACTGAAGACGCGTCCAATTTCTTCCTGGTCCATATTATCAGGAATAGCAATGAGGTCATCTCCACTAGTCATCAGATCTGATACCTTTTGACCATCTCGTGCACCAAAGAGTTCACGAAGGGAAACAACACCTAGAAGCTTTTGAGTGGCATCGATTACATAAGTATAATAAATTGTTTCAACATTACTTAAAGTTTGAGTTCGAATATAGCGAATGGCCTCTTCAACATACATATTGGCGCGAAGTCGAATATAATTCGAATTCATTAAACCACCGGCCACATCTTCTGCGTAGGCCATAAGGGCCATGACTTCGATACGAGCGTGTTTTGCTAATAAGCTTAATGTTTCTTCAACTTGTTCAGGTTCAAGAAGCTGGAGAATATCTGCAAGATCATCATAGGCCAGGTCATTGGCCCATCTTCTTTTCAGGTCACGATCAAATTGTTCAAATAAGTCAGCTTGGTAATTCGAATCTAGTGAATCAAAGAAGTCACTTGCCTCTTCTTCTGACAAACTATTAAAAATCTCAAGACGCTGCGACTCCGAAAGAGACGGCCAGTCTTTTAAGGCAATACCAATTTTAGTAAATTGCATTGTCTTTTCAATTTCAGAATGAAATTCGTTTGTCATTATAATTACTCCAACATCTTACTTGTCGACATCGAATAATAAAACTTAAATAAAATTAGATAGTTATATTACTCAAGTTCCTACTTAAACTTTAAAGGAACTTTGATATAAGGGCCACCATCAGCTTCAGTAAATATAAACTCTCCGCCATTCATATTATATTGGATACTAGGTATAATTAATCTTGGCTCATTAAGTTGCGCATCTCGATTAGTACGAAACTCTAAGAACTCTTCCTTAGAAGTCGAGCTTTTACATTGGATATTACTACGCTTTTGCTCACCTACTGTTGTTTTATATTTTATCTCACGCCCACCAGGTCCATAATCATGGCCAACATAAATCTCACATTCATCATCAAGTGCGTAAATCTTTTGAATTGAATTGTATAGCTTATCTGCACTTCCCTTTGGAAAGTCACAACGTCCGGTACCCATATCAGGCATAAATATCGCATCACCTACAAAAAGGGCCTTCTCATTTACATAAAGACTCATACACGCAGGTGTATGGCCTGGAGTCTCAATAATTTTCACATTAATATCGCTACAAACATCAAAACTCTCACCTTCTTGTGTAAGAATATCAAATTGCGAACCATCCTCTTTAACATTTGATGAAAAGACAGCATTAAATACACCCTGAACCAACTTAATATTCTTATGAATAACAACTTGCGCAGTGGGATAAAGCGATTTTAGTTTAGATGCTCCTGACAAATGATCGGCGTGAACATGAGTTTCAAAGATATACTTTAAACTCAATTCATTTTCTTTTAGAAATAAATCTATTTGATGGATATCTTCACTTGAAACGCTACCACTTGCGTAATCGAAGTTCAGAACGGGGTCAACAACAATGGCCGTTTTTGAGACCGATGAATAAATGATATATGTCATTGTATTAGTGACCTTATCAAAGATAGAATGAACCAACATTTAGAACTCCTTTTCTCATTAACAACTTGTTGCACCACGCAGTAAAAAAACTACTAAAAATTCGCTTAAGTTTTGGTGATTTAAGGATTATAATCCAAATCAAATAACATTTAAAACTTTATTAAATCAGACAAAGGAAATGGATCAATGTCAGCATTACGCTTTTATTTGACGAACTCCATTGCTAAGAAACAGGTAATGGGAGTGACGGGACTACTTCTATGTGGATTCCTTTTTTCACACATGTTAGGAAACTTTTTATTAATCGCAGGTAAGGATGCATTCAATCAGTATGCATACACCCTTACTTCTAACCCGCTAATCTACTTAGCAGAAGCAGTTCTTTTAGTGATCTTCTTATCTCACATCTTTATGGCGCTTAAGCTTACGATTGAGAATAAGGCAGCTCGCCCAGTTAAGTACTACATGAAGCAACCGACAGGAAGAGGTTCGACATTTGCATCATCAACTATGCCTTACACAGGTATGTTGATTCTTTTCTTCCTTGTTATGCACTTAATTAACTTTAAGTACGGTGATGTTTACATGACAACACTTAATGGAATGGAAGTTCGTGATCTTTACAAGACTGTTATTGATTATTTCGCTTCACCACTGAATGTTGGAATCTATGTACTATTTATGATTACAATTGGGATTCACGTATCTCACGGATTCTGGTCAGCATTTCAATCAATTGGCTTTAACCACCCTAAGTATATGCCAGCAATTCAATTCATTTCTAAGCTTTATGCTGTGATCTTAACTGTTGGTTACTCGACTATCGCTATTTGGTGTCACGTTAAGGGAGGAATGTAATGACAAATATTAAGAAAATGGATGGAAAAGTTCCTGCGGGAAATGACATCACAAAAGTTTGGACTGATCATAAATTCAAAATGAAACTTGTTAACCCTGCCAACAGACGTAAGTTTGATATTATCGTTGTTGGTTCAGGTCTTGCTGGAGCATCTGCTGCAGCAACTCTTGGTGAACAAGGATATAATGTTAAATGTTTCTGCCTACAAGATTCTGCAAGACGTGCTCACTCGATTGCAGCTCAAGGTGGTGTTAACGCAGCTAAAAGTTATCCAAATGATGGTGACTCGATTTGGCGACTATTCTATGACACTGTAAAAGGTGGAGATTATAGAGCACGTGAAGCTAACGTTTATCGTCTTGCTGAAGTTTCAAATAATATTATCGACCAATGTGCAGCACAAGGTGTTCCTTTTGCTCGTGAATACGGTGGGACACTTTCTAACCGTTCATTTGGTGGTGCTCAAGTATCACGTACATTCTATGCTCGTGGACAAACTGGTCAACAGCTTCTTCTAGGTGCTTACTCTTCTCTAATGAAAGAAGTAGGACGTGGAAAAGTAGAAATGCTTACTCGTCGTGAGATGGTTGAGCTAGTAGTTGTTGAAGGTAAGGCCCGTGGTATTATCACAAGAAATGTAATCACTGGTGAATTCGAAAAGCACGCAGCTGATGCAGTTCTAATGTGTACTGGTGGATACGGAAACGTTTACTACCTATCAACAAATGCTATGACTTCAAATGGTTCAGCAGCATGGAAGGCCTATAAGAAAGGTGCAATGTTTGCTAACCCATGCTTCACTCAAATTCACCCAACTTGTATTCCAAGACACGGTGAAAACCAGTCGAAGCTAACACTTATGTCAGAGTCTCTAAGAAACGACGGACGTGTTTGGGTTCCAAAGAAAGCTGGTGACTATAGAGCTCCAAATGATATTCCAGAAGAAGAAAGAGATTACTACCTAGAAAGAAAGTATCCATCTTTTGGTAACCTTGTTCCTCGTGACGTTGCTTCAAGAAATGCAAAAGAACAAATCGACCAAGGTAAGTCAGTACGTGAAGGTGAAGAAGCTGTTTATCTAGACTTTGCAACTGCAATTGAGCGCGATGGTGAAGATGCAATTAGAGAGCGCTACGGTAACCTCTTTGATATGTATGAAAGAATTACTGATGAAAACCCATATAAAGTTCCAATGAGAATTTATCCTGCAGTTCACTACACAATGGGTGGTTTATGGGTTGATTACAACCTTCAAACAACAGTTCCAGGACTATTTGCTCTTGGTGAAGCAAACTTCTCTGACCACGGTGCAAACCGTCTAGGTGCTTCTGCACTTATGCAAGGTCTTGCAGATGGTTACTTCGTTGCTCCATACACAGTTCCAAACTACCTAGCTAGTGAAGGACTAATGGGTAAAAAAGTTGGTACAGATCATCCTGAATTCGACAAAGCACTAACTGATTCAAAAGAAAGATTCACAAAGCTTCTTTCAATCAATGGATCAAGATCTGTTGAGTCAATTCACAAAGAACTAGGACGTATCATGTGGAACCACGTTGGTATGGCCAGAAATGAAAAGACTCTTAAAGAAGGTATTGAGAAAATCAAAAAGCTTCGTGAAGTATTCTGGAAAGACGTTAAAGTTACAGGTACTCCAGATGGAATCAATATTGAGCTTGAAAAAGCAAATAGACTTGCCGACTTCTTAGAACTTGGTGAACTAATGGCACGTGATGCACTAGAGAGACCAGAGTCATGCGGTGGACACTTTAGAGAGGAATCTCAAACTGAAGAAAGTGAAGCCTTACGTGATGATGAAAACTACTGTCATGGTGCTGTTTGGGAATTCACTGGTCAAGATAGCGACCCAATTAGAAACGTTGAAGAATTAGACTTCCCTAACGTTCCACTAACGCAAAGAAGTTATAAGTAAGAGGTATTAATATGAGTAGTAATAATAATATGACTTTACATTTAAAGATCTGGCGTCAAAAAAACCGTGAAGACAAAGGTCAAATGGCGGATTACACACTAGAGAATGTATCTCCAGATGCTTCTTTTCTAGAAATGCTAGATCAACTTAACGAAGAACTAATCCCACAAGGAATTGAGCCGGTAGCTTTCGACCACGATTGTCGTGAAGGTATCTGTGGTATGTGTTCACTAATGATTAACGGTCAGGCCCACGGGCCAGAAGCTGAAACAACAACTTGTCAGCTTCACATGAGAAAGTTTTCTGACGGTGATACGATTGTAATCGAGCCATTTAGAGCAAGAGCTTTCCCAGTAGAAAAAGACCTTATGGTTGATAGAAGTGCATTTGATGAAATCATCGCTGCTGGTGGATTTATCTCAGTAAATACTGGTAACGCTCAAGATGCAAATGCTATCCTAGTTCCTAAAGAAAACGCTGACCTTGCAATGGATGCAGCTGCTTGTATCGGTTGTGGTGCATGTGTTGCTTCTTGTAAGAATGCTTCTGCAATGCTTTTCGTTTCAGCAAAAGTTTCGCAAATGGCACTTCTTCCACAAGGACAAGCAGAAGCTTCTCAACGTGTTCAAAACATGGTTAAGAAGATGGATGATCTTGGATTTGGTAACTGTACTAACGAAGCAGAATGTGAAGCATCATGTCCAAAAGGAATTGAGATCACAAATATCGCTCGTATGAACAGAGAGCTTCTAAAAGCTGCTGTTGTTTCTCAAACGACACCAAAAGTATAATTTAGCTTAACAGTTAAAAGATAATTAAGAGGCCTACGAAAGTAGGCCTTTTTTTGTTAATTTCTAGTAAACTTTTATTGATTTCATTGGGACTTAAGAAAAATTCTTCTAAAATGTAGAAAACAAAAAAAAGGAGTTATGATGAAGTTACTTATAGCAATATTACTCACATCCCTAACTTTCGCCCTCTCTCCAGGAGAGAAAGCTCCTGAATTTATTTTAATGAATCAAAAAGGAGAGCTCGTCTCACTTGAGAACTTAAAAGGCCGAAGAATTGTCCTTGAATGGTATAACGAAGGTTGTCCATTTGTTCGTAAACATTATGATTCAAAGAATATGCAAGAGACTCAAACGTTTGCATTGAGACATGGCTACACATGGCTGACAATTAATTCTTCAAATGTAGGAAAACAAGGATATATAGAGGACTCTGAAGCGGCAAAGAAGCGCTTAAAAGCAGAAGGATCTAGAGCGCAACACTTTCTACTTGATACGAAAGGAGTCACTGGTCGACTCTATAATGCGAAAACGACACCAGAGATTTTCATTATCAATGAGCAGGGAAGAATCGACTATATGGGCGGGATTGACAGTATCCCATCGGCCGATAAAAGCGATATTCAAAAAGCCGAAAACTATGTTAAAACAGCTATAAAAGAGATTGCTAAGGGAGAGAAGGTCTCAACGGCAAAAACTAAACCATATGGATGTAGCGTTAAATACTAATGTTTATATATAATGAAAATACCCAATTATTTATAAAGAAAGTTCGTCTCAAGGCCCGTGATATTTTTGCGGGCATGGGACTTGAGCTCAAAAGAAGTCGCCTGCATTATAAGGGTGTTATGTATCCCCTATCTTTTGTGGTTAATGAATCAGATAAAGTCTTGGGCTTCTACGATCCACTTATATACCAAATTGGAATTAATAAGTGCTTTATGACCATGAATGATGAAGAGCTCTTAGAAAATGTTCTAAAGCACGAAATAGCTCACTTTATGGTACACGTAACGTGTGGCATAAGTGAACAAGCACATGGCGTTGAATTTCGAAATATCTTTAAAAGATATGCATGGAATCAGGACTTTTCAAAATCACAGATTAATCTAGCTGCTTACACAAAGACTAGTAACCAAGTTACTCAAAAAATTCAAAAGCTACTTGAACTTGCTAAATCTGATAACGAATTTGAGGCCAAGCTTGCAGCAAGAAAGGCCAATGATCTTATTGCAAAACACAATCTAGAAAAAGTAAGACTTACTAATTTCACTCGCAATGAGATCGATATGCGTGAGCTTGAAGACACCTATGTTAAAAGAGTCGCCTCATTTAAAAGACGAAACCTCTTACATGATTGCCTCTATGATATTCTAAAAGAGTTTTCAGTTGCACCTGTATTTAGCAGTGGCCGTGGTGGTGGCTATCTTGAAGTTATCGGCGCAAAGGAAAATGTCGAAGCGGCCCATTATATTTATGACTACACTACACAGGCCATGAACGGACTTTGGCTTCAAGCTAAGAAGTCATCTAACCTTAAAGGTGTTCGAGCTAAGAATACGTACTTTAAAAGCTTCACAAAATCCTTTCTACAAGAATTAAAGAAATCTCAACAACAACATATTAGCTCTCGTGAGCTCGTCCACTTAAATGGCCTAACTTCGGCCCATCGCAATCGTGTCTATCCTCGCGTTAGCTCTCAATCGAGCCAATCTTCAAGCTTTGATCCAAAGGCCTGGAGCCTAGGTAATAAAGCGGGAAAGTCATTTAAAATTGGCAAAGGCATTAATGGCAAAGCCTCCACAAAATTAATAACTTACTGAATTCCGTAACAAAATTCGCTTTATTTAAAGATTATCTAAAACTTTTGAGCGGATTTCCGATATGTGTTAATGTGAAGTTTGGAGTGTAAATGGCAAAAATAGCAAATTCTAAAAAGATTATTAGAGGATTCATTACTCAATGTACGTTAGTATTTAAGTCCTACGACTACAATGTAGTTGAATCTAAGAATAAGCAGAATCTTTGGCATTTTAGCGTAACTAAAGACGATAAGAAGTATGTCGTCTACTGCACAAACTCACTTGAAAAAGTTCAGGGTATTATAAAAATAGCTCTCAAGAAACTTCCAGAAGGCACTCGCCTAGTGGTAATCTGTAATGATTTTACCGATGAGGATCGTTCAAAAGCAGAGGCCAGCCAGTATACAATCACTTCTCTAGGTACGATTAAGCAATACGGTGTTGAAATGCTCGATGCCAAGCAGAGAGCTCAAAGACAAGCCTCTTAAAGGCCATTAGACACTTTTCTTATCTGCGCCAAAAATCCACTTATGCTGTTGTCCAATAACTCGGAAAGGACCACCTTCGATTTGATTCCATTCTTGAATATCGATAAATCGCTGCATAGGAAATTCTTCACTTGGCTCATAACAAGGAGTCAAAACCCAAGGAAATTCAATATTACCAAGCTTTGATTCAAGTTCGCGATAAGCGCTTAATGTGTATTCAAAATCCTTTCGATCAGCAATCACGGCCTTCATTTGAAAGCGATTAGGATATTGCTGTGCCATCTTTTCGATAAGTGACAGACGTGTTCTAACACCTGTTGAAGGAGTTTTTAGGTCATAAGAGATATAGTCAAGAAGATCAAAAACCTCGTCAACAACTCGAGTTCCAGCGGCCTCAAGATTAATTTTAAAACCTCTCGATTTTAAAAACTTTGTAAGCTCCACAACGCTTGGAACGTGTTTAGGATGAAGAGGATCACCACCAGTAATAGAAATCCAATTAATTTTACCTTGATAACTCTCTTCAAGAATTCTTTCAAAGATTGTATTAAGAGAAGTGCTCTCAATATCAAAACTCCAGGTGTCCATAGAGTCGCAATTAACACAACCGATATTACATCCTTGAAAACGCACAAAGACTTGTGAGCGTCCGACAAAGACTCCCTCACCTTCTGTAGCGCGATAAATATCGTTAATTAAAAATTCCATGAAACCTTCTAAACACCAATGTTTAAGCCTATTTATATAGCATAAGCCTTTAAAATGTCATAGAATTATGTAAAATCAAGTAAAAGCTACACGAAATAACTTAAGGCAATGATTATGATTGATATAAATGAACAGTTTCAAGCTGTCATTAAGGACTTACAAAGTGGGAAAAGACCAAATTGCAGCTATTCCAAACAAGATATAAAAGTCTTTAAAGATGAATTTATTCGACTCAATGACAAGAGAGACTGGCAGGCCTTAATTCCCCTTCTGTGTATTCTCGATAATACGATAACACTCGATCACGACTTATATCCCCAAATTATCCATGCAATAAAAGAATGTGATGATAATGAGGTTCTTGTTCTAATATTAGGAGTTGCAAGAAAGCAGATTATTGATGAGCACCACAAGCGTGGAGAGAGACTTCCATTTGACTTCTTAGAGGTACTTGAGGGCCTTATCGGTCATAGTAATCCGGAAGTATTCGAATGGAATCTAAGACTAATAGAAGGACTTGGCTCACAGTCTATCTTCTTTAAAGAGGCCATTTTAAAGGCAAAACCAGGCTTTTTTGCTCGATTTAACCAGCACAAGAAGGCGTGCACGGAAATTATTGAGCTTCTTGAGCGTCGCTGGGGCTAAGATGTTATAATAGCTCTATGAATAGAAAGTTTGATGCTAATGAAAATTTTGAATTGTTAAAGAATGAGCGCAATATTGCAGGACGGGCAATGTATGAAAAGCGCCCTTCACAAGAAGTAAAAGTTCAAATCTATCCAGATAAGAGTGTCTCTCCAGCTAAATTTATTCCAAATCAAAGTATGCCTGGAACATTTCGCGCCCACCCAACAACTATCGCCGCAATGCGAAGTGATCTTTTTGCAAATATGCATGACGAAGCATTTGAGGAATTAAGCGCAATAATCACTTGTTCAAGTTGTAAAACTCAGATTGATCAGCAATTTTGGAAGTTTTGCCCCTACTGTGAAGCACCGTTTCCAAAAAATCACGGATAAGTATCTGAAATCTCGTTTTAAAGTAAATCTTTGTAAGAAAAATACCTTTTACTAACACTTTCTAGACCAGTAAATTCTTTCTACAACACACGAACACAATATTTGTTGTAAATAGCTTTAATTTTGCCAAATCGAAATTTTACAGCTACAAGCAACTTGTTTCACTGGAAGAAACACGGCACAAGGGAGTCGAAATGAAAAGAGCAAACTCGTATCTATCGGACAAGCAAATAGCTGCACTAAAAGATGCACTACTTGCTGACAAAGAAAGAATTCTTAACAAAAACAGTGAGAAAGAGCAGTATTGCATGGACAAGAATGAACTACTTGATCCTCTGGATGAGGCAGTAGCAAATGTCCAAACTTCGCAGGAAATTCGTTTCAGAAATCGTGAGAACTTCTACGTAAAGAAAATCAATAAAGCACTTCAAAAAATTGAAAAAGGCGAATATGGCCTTTGTGATGAGTGTGATATTGAAATCGGTTACGATCGCCTTATGGCAAGAAATACAGCAGAGCTTTGTATTGCATGTAAAGAAGAAGCTGAGCATGAAGAGAAATCAAATGTTTATCTAAAGCGTTCGAAATCTCTTGGAAAAACAATTGCTGAAATTGGAAAAAGATAAAGATACTAAAGGCCGCTTATGCGGCCTTTTTATTTTCTGAAATAACTAAGACTAAGTAATTCAAACTCATCTGCAATATGGTATTGGCCAGACGAGAAGCTCACAGAACGGGCAAGACCAGAAGACTCGACCGAAGTTTTAATCTTCTTAATCTCATCTCTTTCAACTGAAAAATCTAAGACATAAACTGAGCCAGATAAGTGTTGTGCTTTCTTAACAATATGCCCTTTGGCATTTAAATATTTTTGTAGATCCACAACAAGATCAGATTTAATCGAAATTATAAGACGATGTGGATTTATCCCTTCACAAGCACCTTTTCGTGAAGCGGCCAATGGTAACATATCCTCACCTTTATCAAAAACTAACTCTCCATCTTTACTGGCATTTGCACGAAGACAATACTCTACTGCATCGTAAGTCACACGAAATGCGATGGCCAAACGAGGGCCACAAATTCCATAAGTATGGATGGCATCGATCTGATCAGCTTTAAATCCTTTCTTATGAAAAAACTTAACCACGGGAGCTAAAATATCATCACGAGAGGTATTTAAACTTATTTGATCATTGAATGAAGCAATTTTTGTACGATAGTCACCTTCTTTATACCAGCAGGTATCATTTCCAACAGAAGTTAAAGGACCGGCCAATAGTGAGCTTGAAGTCACAATCATGATAAATAAGAATACTCGGGAGCTATCTAAAATTTTCTTCATACATATGAATCGGTATTTATGATGCAATATTTAGTGTAGACTTAAGTTATGAAAAATCAGGAAGAAAGTATTAAGTTAATCGAGAAAGTTACTCGGTCTTTTTATCAAAAGGCCATAAATGACGTTTTCATTGGTTATCACTTTCGTAAATTAACTTCAAACAACGGGCCGATCTCAAATATTGAAGACTTCAACGAGCATCTAAAATCAATAAATGCCTTTTGGCAGGCCCAATTACTTGGAATAAAATTACCTAAAGGGGCCCATCACCTCTTATCGGCCCACGAATATTTAAAGATTCGAAAGGGAGAGCTAGGTCGATGGGTAATATTATTTAAACAAACACTAGAGGAAAATCGATCTGAAGATCCAAAATTTATTAATATTTGGGAACATAAGATTGATACTTTTAAAGTAGGCTTTGAAAAGTATTTTTTTGAGGGATAGGCATGATTAAATATGAGAAGAATATTCAATATGTCACAATTGACAGCTATTCTAGAAATATATTCTTAATTTGCACCTTCTTCTTACTAGCATTAATCCTAACGCTTATCTTCAAAGACCCAAGGCCTGCAACAAAAGACATTATAATTTTTCTCATCCCAATTATTGCAACTGTTTCAATATTAAAAAAGCGTCATCTTGAGCTCAATAAACCTCGCAACACAGGAAGACTGGAAACACGCTCTCTTATAAGAAAGAAGTTTGAAAACTTTGGTCTAGATGAGATTGAAGAAATTGAACTTAATAAAGGACGTGGCAGCGGGAATGCAGGCAACTACTTTATTACAATAAAATTGAATAACTCTAAGAGACTAAAAATTATGACAACTGATGCTTTTCAGTCAAATAAAGAGATTAATGAAATTTATGAAGAACTCAGAAATTGGATAAAGAGCTAATTACAACTTTCGATAGTTTTAGGTTTTTTGGCCTTATAAACTTTTTTAACAAAATCCTCAAGAACAGGCTCACCTGTCACATCATCTAGAAGCCAATTACGAGCATGCCATTGACCAATTTTTGCGGCCGCACGACAAGAATCACGAGTTGTCATGTATTGAACAACTATCATTTCCACAAGACGAACCTTGAAGCGCTTAGGAGAGCCCTTAAGACAACCTTCTTGAGGATAATCACTACACTCTAAATGACGATCTTTATCCTTTGCTGCAATACGAACTTCTTCAATTGTATTATCAAATTTATAGGCCATATCAAACATTTCTAAAGGAGTGTAAATATCCTTTTCAGAACAAGACGTAAAAATTAGAGATAATGTAAATAGAAAGACAATGCTAATATGTTTAGACATATTAGCATTTTATCACTTAACCGCGACGGCCGCGAGATTTTTTTGACTTATTGGGCGTGTTTCGTCCAGATACAACAGGTTTCTTAGGCATACGCCCACGTCTAGCAGGTGCCTTCTTCTTAGAAGCTCCCTTATTCGCCTTCCCCATTGTCGATTTAAGAAAGATTGGATCAATTTTGAGTGTATCCTGATTTTTAATGGCATCATTGATTTGACCAATGAGCTTTTGATCTTTCTTTGTAACAAAATTATAAACACGTCCGCTTCTTCCAGCACGTCCAACTCGTCCTGAACGGTGAATATAGTAAACAGCTTCAAATGGAAGATCATAATTTAAAACCCATTGAAGTGTTTTAATATCGATTCCACGAGCGGCCATATCTGTTGTGATAAGAACACCACCAGTAGACTTAAAGTTTTTAAAGTTATCACTTCGCTCTCTTGCGCTGATATCACCATGAGATAGGAAAAGCTTTTTTGCAAGCTTCTTCTCTTTCATATAATTATAAACTTCAACGGCCTTCTCTTTTTGATTCACAAAAATAATACCATTGCCTTTGGCCTCATTTTTCATAAAGACATCAAGCATGGCATTTTTCTCAGTATATTCCAGAGCGATATTATAAGTTTCAATAGTTTGAGATAGACCGTGAGCATCAGTTAAGCTGATTGTCTCAAATTCCATTCCAGAGAAGAAGTCTGCTTTTAATAGGTCAAAGTCATCGGCCATGGTCGCAGAAACAAGGGCCGCTTGATAATCATTTGTTAAATGTCTTCTAATGGATTTTAGCTCACGCATAAATCCCATATCAAGAAGTTGGTCTGCTTCATCAATAACAAGAAATTCAAGATTATCTAGACGAATTTCTTTTTTCTCAATCATAGACTTAATTCTTCCAGGGCCACCCACTAGGATATCAAAGTTCTGGCTCTTTAGAGAACTTACTTTCTTTCCCTTCTCTCCACCAAGTGCCAGTCTAACTCGAAGCTTTGCATGGTGAGAGATCTTCTTACACTCATCGGCAACTTGTATTGCAAGTTCTTTAATAGGAAGAAGTATAATTGCACGTGGAGAACCAGGTTTTTGATCATTCTTACTAAGATTTGCTTCACTTTCTTTAAGCATTTGAAAAAGTGGAAGAAGATAACTTAGAGTTTTACCACTACCAGTTTTGGCCTGAATTTGAATATTTTTTCCATCTAGAAAAACAGGAATTGACTGAACTTGAACATCAGTTGGTGCTGCAAGTTTATTTTCTTTTAGAAAACCTGCAAATAGGTCCATATTAATTAAATCAATAAAATTTTGTGAGTCTTTTGCCATTATGTACTCTCCTAAAGTGACAATTCCGCTCGCGGCTCCCCGTAGCCTACACGGTAAAAATAAAAAGGGGGATCAAAGATCCCCCAATATGTAACACAATGGCAGTTGTATTAGAAGTGTAGTCTGAAATTTACAGAGTGAATTGTTGCAATTTCCACACCTTTTACCTCAGAAGTGATTGGTTGCTTAAGAGAATACATGAAATCCATGAATCCTAGCTTAAATCTTGGAGTCAGAGTCAGGTGTTCTGAATCAACCATCCCTCTAAGAGTTAAGGCAATTCTTTGCTTCCATACGTGAAGCATAACATCTGTACCAGCATAAACACCATCTGCGAAATCATATCCATCTCTCATATGGAAACCAACAAATGGACGAAGTTTTAAGTTAGAAAGGTCAAAACTATAGTCAGTGTGCATACGGTAACCAACTTCTGGCTCATAAATTGGAAGATATCCTTCATCACTTTCAATAATTGTTGCAAGTGCAATATCTTGAATCTTAAACATTGTTCTAAAGTTTGTTAGCCAATTGAAACCATAAGTAATATCGGCCATAGCATAAAGAGTCATATTCTGATCAAGGTTTTCAGTGTCGATAGCATCACCATCTCCAGCAATTGCATCCTGATCAAGAACACGTCTTACGTCAGCTCTATATAGCCCATATAGAGAAAGTCCACCAAAGTGGTTCTCATTCTTATAATCAAAGTTTAATCCAGCTGTAACATCAGCTTTTACATAAGCGTCGATAATAGCTGCAGTTTGTCCAGATCCTGCAAATGGAATAGCTGTACCACCTAGTGCTTCTGTTAATTCTGTTTCAAATTGAGTTCTCTCAGATCCACTTAGTCCTAATGCCGTTGCTAAATCAGAAACAGTATTAGTAGTCCCAGCTAGAACATCATTAACAATATCTTGTGTTAACTTATCTTCTAGAATTGTCTTTGCAGAAGCATCTGCTGGAATGGCCGCAATAAGAGTATCTTTTTCAATATCTTCTTCTCCAATACCAATAAGAGAGCCAACATTAACCCCTAGTCTTACACTTGGGCTAATTGTTCCTTTAAAAGCACTAAATGAAGGAAGAGGAACTCCGACCTCAACATTTACTCTTAAGTTTTGTTCTGTATCAGCATATTCGCTAAGAACTTCAGCGGCAGCAGTTGAATCTTCAGCATCTGATACATCTGAAGCAAGCTCCATAATGTCAGTATTAGCGTAGACTGACATATCAATTAAAAAGTCATGTCCTGGCTCTCTTAAGAATTCTTGAGTTTGAAACTTGTCTTCCATTAGACGGAAGCGATCAAGCACATTGTAATCAGCGTCTGCTGCGTAAGCTACCTGTCCTACCATAAGAGTCGCTAAAGCGGCCTTTGTTAGGATTGATTTTTTCTTCATTTTAAACATCAACGTCCCCTAGTTGTTATAATTATTCGAGTCTTTCGAACTTAATAAAGCATGAAATTTTTGTTAACTGATTTTACCATGAGCGTGAGAGAAAAAATTAGTAGGAAAATTTATATATTCACCTTAAAATAGTAATTAAATTAATAGATTACGTAAGAAAAGGTTGAGTATGCAGGTTGGTTTTACCCACAGCAATCAGGGGGACTCACAGGAAGTTAGTGTCTCTAATCATGAATTTTATTTTAAAGAAGAAAATAATGAACTCATTATCTCTGAAAACGGAGGAAGTATCCGTGCTCAAATTGATGATGATTGCCTAATCTTAAAAGTCATACAAAAAATCCCACATGCCATTTTAGAAGAAGCAAGCCTCCAAGAGGGTTCTACTTACTTCATGGAAATCGGAGAAAAACTTTCATACAAAGACAGCACGTATGAATTAAAAACTCTTGATACCTCATCACCTATTCCAGAACCAACTATCACACAAAATGATGAAATTGCGCCAAACTCAGTCAATGAGGACTTGGGCCAATCACCATCGTTAAGTCTAGAGAATGAAGAAAGTCATAATAGTATTCAATTTGAAGATGCAGATGATGACGAAAGTAATGAAAAACAGGCCAAAGAGATCTCTGAATCAAAAGAGACACCAGACTCAGCTGACTCACCTGATTCTGAAGATGAGTCTGATGTCGAGAATTCAGGAAATGGCTACTCATTTCAATTAGATACTAACCTTGCTCAAGATACAAATGAGGATGAAGAAAAAGACTCTGGTACAATGAGTATCACTCAAGTCCTAAATGTTGCAAGACTTCAAGAAGATGAAAAGCAAGCATCAAAGAAAGATGATGAGCATGTAAGTAGGCCATTAAAGAAAAAAAGTAAAAAGAAGGCCAAGAAGAAATCGGGAAAGAAAAAGAGCAAGAATGCCTCAGACTCAGGATTGGCCATCACAACGGCACGTGATTACAAAGGAAATCGCGCTAAGAGAGACTCAAAGAAGAAAGCAAGATCAAGATCAAAACTTTTAAATGATCATAAATTAGTTGGGCCATTTACGAGATTCTTAAGTGCTTTATCTCTAATGTTTGTGACAGTCTTACTTAGTGCTCAAGTTGAAAATGAAGCAGTTAACTCTTTGAGTAATAAAGGAACTGAAATCATCAACACACAAATTGCAAAATTTGTAGACTTTAGCTTCAATCCAGAAATTACAAAGTCACTAATTGTCCTATTTATTATTCTTTTTATCTCAAATTTACTCTTTAGTGTTTCTCCTACACTATTTATTTGTGGGGCAACAACAAAAGGAAGCTTTCTAACAAAGAGAGCGAAGGCGATTTTAAGAACGCCATTTGACTTTATTGCACATTTCTTTCCAATTTTTGAAACACCAGTTATTTTTGATACTCCATCTTTGAAAGAGATTATAACGAGGGGCCCTATCAGCTATCGCCTAAGAGCTTTTCGCTATATTCCACTAGTAACCCTTTCAATATTTACATTTATTTGTGTTGGATACCCTATTATTGAACAAGGATTATCTAATAGTAATCCTCCAGAAAAAATAAATATTCCTAAGAAGCTAGGAAAGAGGCCTTTAAAAATGAAAGAGCTTCTTATCTCAAAACAATTCTCACAAGAAAATATTATTCTAAGAATACCAGCGACTCGACCGAGCTACTTTATTATTAATAAGAAGTCTGGAAGATCACTCTATTTAAAGAACACATCTTCTACTTTCTTTGCTTCATTTAAAAAGACTTTAGAAACTATACCATTCTTTAAATATCGCTATCCTTACCTAAGTAGTTTCTTAAAAGATGAAAAATCATCATTTCTTGTAAGAGAAGATTTTTCTAAGATTCTATGGGGTGGAGAAATCATTAAAGGAATGGCAACGGAAGATTTAATGTATCTAGATTTTCTTGCAATTGATCAATCAAAGAAGATATTCAATCATTTTAAGTTTCCATATGTTGAATATCGCAACTTAAATAAGTTCACATCTTTTTATCGCTCAAAAGTTGAGGATGTTTATTTGTACATAAATGATAATTCGCTAATGCAATTTGCAAAAGTCGCTGGCACAATGCGATCAAGCGAGCTTTCTGGTTTTACATTCCTTGCACGTCCTAAAGTAAGAATTGAATATGTTGATGCAGTAGAAAAAGCATTCAAAGGAACAAATGATTCTTTCTTAATAAAAGAATTAAAAGATATTCAATCCATTATTGCCGTTACAGATAATGGTGAAAATAGAAAGGCATTTAGAGACTTCACTCAATATCTTGTGGAATATTTTAAGGCCTCAGGTAATGAATCGGCCAATCGAGTTGCAACACAAATTCTGAATCTAAATATTCTAAGTAACTAAAACTTCAAAAATGAGGCCAAGCAAATCAATCTTGGCCTTATCTGCTCTATAAATATTTCATAACAATGGTGACAATAGTCTCGATATGTTTAATTGAGCTTATGAACTACTTTTTTATCCTATTTTTTATGGTTTGCTTATTTCTCTCATCACTGACTGTGTATGCGTCTCTTGTTTAATTTTTACAGATAAGAGAGTTTTAAATAGACAAGCAAGCCTAATGGCCTTATTAATGCTAAATACTTTAAATAACTAAAGTTATTAGAACGAATACATAAGTCGAGTTACGACAAAGGGCAGTCCATGCGCATTCAAGATCAAGTCAAAGAACATTTTCAATTTAAAGTTGTCCACGAAGATAAAAAGTCTGGGGCAAGAGCTGGTGTCATCACTACTCCTCACGGAGAAATTCCGACACCTGTATTTATGCCTGTTGGTACACATGGTGCCATCAAAGCATTACCACCCAACTTTCTAGAAGACTTAGATACAAAAATTATTCTATCAAATACATATCACCTTCACCTATCACCAGGTTCAAAACTAGTTAAGAAAGCAGGAGGCCTTCATAAATTTATGAATTGGCCACGCCCAATCTTAACAGATTCTGGTGGGTTCCAGGTATTCTCTTTGCAGAGAAAAAGTATCAAAGAAGAAGGAGCAGAATTTAAAGACCATAAAGGTAAGACAATTCTTCTGTCTCCTGAAACATCAATTGAGATTCAGCAAGAGCTGGGATCAGATATTATGATGGCCTTTGATGAGTGTATTCCATACCCTGCAACACGCGAATACACTAAGAAGTCAATTGATCGAACACATCGTTGGCTAGACCGCTGTATTGAGTCTTGGACAAATCCAAAACAAGCACTTTTTGGAATTATTCAAGGATCAACATACGATGACTACCGTGACGAATGTCTCGATGAACTCGTTAAAAGAGATCTACCAGGCTATGCCATTGGTGGAGTATCAGTTGGTGAAGGCCCTGAGTTAATGGAGAAGATCGTAAAGTACACAGGTCCTAAGATGCCAAAAGATAAACCTCGTTATGTAATGGGTGTTGGAAATCCTGAAGATCTCTGTATGATCTGGGAGAATGGAATTGATATGAGTGACTGTATCATTCCAACGAAATTTGCTCGTGGTGGAACTCTCTTTACAAGAAGAGGAAAGATTAGAATACGTCATAAGAATTATCGTCGTGACTTCTTTCCTATTGAACCAAATTGTAAGTGCTACTGCTGCCAGAACTTTACACGCGCATATGTGAAGCACTTATTTGATTCAAATGAAATTCTAGGACAAGTTCTAGCAACAATGCACAATATTGAATTTTATAAGAATATGGCAGAAGAAGCTCGTGAAGCAATTCTAGATAATCGTTACTCACAGTGGAAAGAAGACTTCTTAAAGAGTTATAAAAAAGACGACGGTTCAAAGAATAACTAGGAAAGCAATGGCACTGATTAGGTTAAGCTTACTATTGACTCTTCTTACTTTCGCATTATCAACTAATGCAAAGAGGTATATAGGTGGTGACCAATGGAATAGGCCACGTATAAATAAAAGCTTCTTTATAAAGCAAGACAAGTTTATAAAAGAGCTAATCTTAAGAACTGTAAAAGTCGTAAATACAAAACAAAGAAAAGTTGGAACAGCATTCTTTTATAAAGAGAATGCTGACCACTATATTTTCCTAACAAATTACCACGTCATATCTGGCAACAGAGAATGTCGCGACTCAAAACTTCTTCTTATTAATTCTGATTTCAATAAGCGCTACGCTTCATGTGATGGAGTTATTCAAGAAGGTACAATCAAGTCAGGAAGTGATTATATTTACTTTAAAGTAAATAAAGAAGAGAGATTAAACTTCTTATCTCAAATAAGTGAGGTTCGTACTGATTTTTCTGATCCGGTAATCGGAGACAGACTTGTGAGTGTAGGCTTTGGCGCGGGAAAAGCAAACCGAAGAAGATATGATGCTAAAATATCAATGGATCGCGATTGCCTTTATTTAAATGGAAATATCGATATAACTTTCAATAAAGATAAAGTCAGAGATGTTTTCTTCACGGCCTGTGATGCTCAATCAGGAGACTCTGGAAGTGCTGTAATGAATTTAGAGACTGGTGATATAATTGGACTCTTCTTTGCTGTTGCCGATCAAAAGCGCAGTAATCCTCTCACATCAAAAGAGATTCAAGACAATCTCGGTACGGATTATATGGAATTCTACACCAATGCTTCAATGTCGATTGATCTTAGAAAAATTAAATTAAAATAACTTCATCACCTAAACATTCTTTTCTTTACGAATCATGGCCATGGCGACTTTCACACCATCGACAGCAGCAGATGTAATCCCACCTGCATAACCAGCACCTTCACCACATGGATATAGGCCTTTGTGAGATTCTGACTCAAAAGTTGCTCGGCTTCTCTTTATCGTTACAGGAGCAGAGGTTCTTGTTTCAGGGGCCATTAGAATAGCATCATTATTTATAAAACCTGGCATTTTCTTATCAAAGCTTTCAAGTCCTTCCCTTAAGCCCGTTGCAATAAAGTCAGGTAGAACTGAGTTTAATGAATGAGAAAAGATTCCAGATGGACAAGAAGTCTTAGGAAGATCTTTTGAAACCTTACCTTCTAAGAAGTCCTTAAGTCTTTGGGTTGGGACCTGCTTACCTTCAGCATGCTCCATAGAAGCTTCATATGCCTTTTTCTCAATATCACGTTGAAAGTAATGGCCATTTAAGACATCATCAGTTGAGAAGTCTTTACCAGCTTGAACAGAAACAACAAGGGCCGAATTTGACCATGGTGAATTACGAGCGAAGTTACTCATTCCATTAACCACAATACCATCTTCATCTGTTCCAGATGAAAGAACATATCCTCCAGGACACATACAAAAAGAATACGTACCTTTGTCATTATCTTTATTGTGATATGTAAGCTTATAGCGAGCAGCACCTAGGTTTTCGTGAACAAAGCGTCCATATTGAAGAAAATCAATTAACTCACGACGATGCTCAACTCTAACACCAACAGCAAAGTCCTTTGGTACCATCTTAACTTCTTTTTCTTTTAAATGACGATACATCTCTTTAGCTGAATGGCCTGTTGCTAGAACAATATTGTTACTTTCTAATAATCTACCATCACTAAGCTTTACACCACGAACTTGAGATTCATCAAAAAGAACCTCATCAACCTTCACGTTATAATAGATCTCACAACCTTTTTCTTTAAGGTGATCTGTTATCTTTTTTATTAGTCCTCTAATTTTATTTGATCCAAGATGTGGATTTGAAACATAGGCCGTTTCAGGAGGAGCACCAAAATCAACAAATTTATTCATTACATATTGAACATATGGAGATTTAATACGAGTAATAAGTTTACCATCTGAAAATAGGCCCGCGCCCCCCTCACCAAAGCAAACATTATTATCCTTATCAAATTCATTATATCGCCAAAAACGAGCAATATGCTTCATACGATTATGGGCACGATCTCCTCTTTCAATGACAATTGACTTTATTCCATATTCAGCAAGTCTTAGAGCACAGAATAATCCAGCAGGCCCTGCTCCTACAATAATAGGCTTTTCTTTGAACTCACCTAGAAAATTGAATTGCTCTTGATAAGCACTAAATTTCTCACCAGGGTAAATAACTTCTATCTTATAATTATAGATTGGCTTTTTTCCACGGTTAGCACCACGTGCATCAAGTGCCTTATTATGAATACGATAATCCTCAAAACCTGGAAAGTTCTTATTTAAGTAGAATTCTAAGTCTTGATCAAAGTCTAATTTAAAATTTGTAATTTTACTCATTCAATCTCTTTCTTGTAAATTTATATGATAAAATATCAGCGTATATTATAACCTATCTTGGTAAAGTTAAAGGATTAACATGGTTAAAATTTCCCTTAGAGTCTCCATGATAATTATTGGAGATGAACTATTAAACGCTAAAATCAACGATCTTAACTTGCAGATACTAGCAAAAGAGATCGCACCTTTAGGATTTAGCTTTAAAAAATGCACCGTCTTAGGCGACAAGTTCGATCAAGTAACAGATGAGATACAAAAACAATCTAAAGAAAATGATATTTTAATCATCACTGGTGGCCTTGGCCCTACTAAAGATGATCTTACGAAGTCAATTATTGCTAATGCTTTAGGTGTCTCTTTAGTAGAAAATGAACTTGCTAGAGAATATGCAATAAAGCAATATGCCAACTTTGGTAGAGAGTGGTCAAAAGAAAATAGTCACTATCATATGATGCCAGAAGGATCTTTACCTTTATACAATCCTGCGGGAATGGCACCAGGAATTCACGCTAAAATTGATAAGTGTGAAGTTTTTTGCACCCCAGGAGTTCCAAGAGAATGCCAGGCAATGGTTCGAGAGACAATCGTTCCAATGTTAAAAGATCGTGCTCAAAGTGGTCATGAATTATTCATATGTAGAACTCACAGTATTCCTGAAGAAACCATCTTCTTTAAACTTTGCCCCAACTTGTGGGAGACATTAGAGGAGTTTGGAAAGGTCAGCTCTCTTCCAATTATCTCTGGTGTGGATATTACTGTAGACCTAAGGCCAGAGCATCAAAACGATGAAAGTCGTCAAAGATTAAAAGTAATATTAGAAGAAACTCCCTTAAAAGATAATATATGGACTTATGGGCCTCGTAATATCGAGGAAGTTATTGTTCATGAAGCCAGTGCAAAAGGCTTAACAATTGGATTTGCAGAAAGCTGTACAGGAGGTCTTGCAAGTTCAACAATAACAGATGTGTCAGGATCATCAGCGGTTTTTCTAGGCTCAGTAGTTAGTTACGCTAATTCCATCAAAGAGAGTATTATTCACGTTAAAGAAGAAACCTTAAAAGAAAATGGAGCTGTAAGTATTGAAACAGCTAGTGAGATGGCCAATGGCGCAAGAAAATCCCTTGGCGCAGACATTGTCATCTCTTATACCGGTATTGCTGGTCCAGGCGGAGCTACTCCAGGTAAGCCTGTTGGAACCGTATGCATAGGTGTTGCAACAAAGAATGGAGTAAGTGCAAGCAGATATGAGTTTCGCGGTGACCGAAAAAGGTTGAAGAATAAGTTCTGTCAGCAAGGATTAATCGATTTATTGAATGAGATTAGAAGTTCGTAGCTGCTTCACCTGGCCACACTTCCTGTGTGGCCATGCGTTTCGCGGCATCATTTTTCCATCCTGGAAAATGACGCCTTAAAAAATAAGAGGGGCCAGATTCGTGACCAGGCCCCTCCCCCCATCTGTACTTCAACTTAGGCAGCTTTTTTAGATTCTTCCATTTCCGTGATAAGGTTAGAGATCCGTTTACCTGCGCCTTGTAAACGTCCGGCCAGTAACCTTGATAGATTGAGTATCAAGAGTGAAAATATTCGAGGATTGGTTTTGTACAGGCCGAATATGTCTGAGTACTTCATAACGAGAACATCTGTATAATTATCTGATTGAACTGTCCCATAGCGGACATTTTCTTTTAGAAGAACCATCTCACCAAAGAGGTCTCCTTTTTTACATTTAGCAATCTCTTTATCATTTACATTAAAGACCTTAGCAGAACCGTTAAGAATCAAAAAAAGCTCTTCACCCACATCGCCATGCTTAAATACATAGTCACCAGGCTTTAAAGTTAGAACCTTACAGCGCTCACATATAGTCATAATTTCGTTGTCGTAAAGGTCGAAAAATAGCGGACAACCTTTAACGATTGATAATACACTCATATCTTCCTCTCTTTATTAAAATTAGTATTACAAGTTTTAATTAAGCAGCATCTTTCTTATCATCACGTTTTGCGTGTTGCTGCTCTTTTAAAGGTGCATCTTCTTTTAAGTACCTTTCAATACTTTGAAGAACTTTTAAAACACCTTCCATTGCAATTTGCTCTTTAGCATTACCTCTTTGCAGGTGATACCAAAGGTTTTGCATACTTGTTTCAACTTTCTTAAAGATCTTAAAACGCTTCTCCGGTAATGGGAAAAGAGTGTTTAGGAAAGTTAAGATTAAAGAGAAGAAAATCCCCGCAATCGATGTCTTCATGGAGAAGGCAACGTTAATAACGAAGTTTGTAAGATTATCTGACGACTTTTCAATATTATTGAAGTCAATGGCCGCAATCTCAGGAAGTGCCATGGCAATACCAATGAAGGTACCAAAAACCCCAAATACAATGAATAAGTTTGGAAGAATATCGATCATACGAGAAGCACCATCAATTGGAATATGCCCATAGAGCTTCGTCCAATTTCTATCATCACTCATAATACGATCAGTAAGTTCTGTATAATTTGGTGGAACAGTTGATTTAAAAACCGAACTCTCCCCATGAATGGATGCAATAAGACCGTGCTTAGAACCAATGTATTGATTTAGAGAAATACTTGTTCCATCAGAACTTTGCGCCTCTTTATCAATTTCCCTTTGTTGCATAGCCTCTTTACCGTCATAGTGACGATTTTGAATATTAGCATTATTACTGAAACGAAGAGCGTTATCAGGTAATGCAGCATTTACACGTCCAAGTAAATTAGACATATAAGAATCGATATCATCAATAGGAATATTCTTTTGCTTATCATCATCGATACAAGCATCTAATTCTCTTGTAAAACGTGAATAATAAGCATCATCATCTTTACTGTGGCGATAGGCCAAGTAGCGGAAGACAAGAGCACAACATAGTAGCCCCATCATAAATTCGATAAGATAATTACCGAAAAATCCTAATACTAACTCAATCATACGTACCTCTTTGTTTACCAAATCCTCGACTATTTGGTTGTAAAGTTATCCTTTTTCACTATTGGATCTAATTTCATTAAACGCTCCATCGCTTTTGGATCATCCTTAAGCGTAAAGCTAAGCTCAACACGTTGTGATTCAGAACAGCTGTAAATACCACACTTCATATCTTCATTTTGAAGTGGTACAGCGATCACACTTGCAGGAGCACGGTCTTCAAGGATAAATCCTTTAGGCTCGATAAGCTCTGCTGCGATTGATTCGCGCTGGCGCTCAATTACCTTCTTGATTGGAACAGGTCTTGAGAACCCGTAACCAATCGACTTCGTCACATTTCTCATATAAAACTTATATGGATAGTTCATGCCATCACTATAGATATAGTTAGAGATAGCAAGAGCTCTTCGTGACGAAAGGTTTAAGTTAAAGTTATATGAGTATGCTTCGGCCATCATTGGATCAACTGCTTTACCAGCAAATAGTGGTGAAGCGTGCCCTTCAACGTTGAAGCTATCAATTTGTTCTCTAACAGTATCATCTTCAAATAGAACTTCAGAATATAGAGGGATTAATCCTTTAAGCTTAGTCTTTGCATGGCGACTAAGTTTTGACGAACCTGTCTCAAATAATAAGTTCTTATTCATAAGTAGAGTTACGTTACCTGTAACTGGGTCAACTGCTGCATCAATATCGTTTTCTCTAAACTTATTAGCAAGATTCTTTGCGATATTGGCACGTAGGTTACGCTTTTGATCATCAACCTTTTTAGCAATCTTCTTAACTTGCTTCATTAAGTCTTTCTTATCGTTAATTTCAGTTAAACAAGAATTAAGCTTCTTAGTTGTTCCATCTAGCCCATTTCCAAGTTCTGTAACTTTCTTGCTTAAGTCAGCATTACCTGCCTGACAGTTATTAAGATCATTACCAAGAGAGGCGATTTTACGACCTAAGTTACCATTTTCATCATTCTTATTAGCAAGTGCATTTTGAAGATCATTAACTTCTTTACCAAGACCCGCAACCTTACCTTTTAGATTGTTATTATCTTTATTAAGAGTTGCAATCTTCTCTTTTGCCTTACCTAGATCACCCTTGGCCTTACCAAGTTGATCTTTAAGTCCTTTATTTTCTTTTCCAAGACCTGCAAGTTTTCCTTGTGCTTCACCAAGAGCTTTCTTAAGACCACCGTTCTCTTTTCCAAGACCAGCTAGCTCACCTTTAGCTTTTCCAAGGGCCTCTTTAAGTCCACCGATCTCTTTTCCCATACCTGCAAGTTTACCTTTTGCTTTTCCAAGTGCTTCTTTTAGGCCACCATTTTCTTTACCAAGACCGGCCAGTTCACCTTTTGCTTTTCCAAGAGCATCTTTAAGTCCACCGATCTCTTTACCCATACCGGCTATCTTGCCTTTAGCTTTTCCAAGAGCATCTTTAAGCCCACCGATCTCTTTACCCATACCGGCCATCTTACCGCGAGCTTTTCCAAGAGCATCTTTTAGACCACCATTCTCTTTTCCAAGACCAGCAAGCTTACCTTTAGCTTTACCAAGAGCATCTTTAAGTCCACCGATCTCTTTACCCATACCGGCCATCTTGCCTTTTGCCTGACCAAGGGCCTCTTTAAGTCCACCGATCTCTTTACCCATACCGGCCATCTTGCCTTTTGCCTGACCAAGGGCCTCTTTTAGACCACCTATTTCTTTACCCATACCAGCAAGCTTACCTTTTGCCTGACCTAGAGCTTCTTTAAGCCCACCGTTCTCTTTTCCAAGTCCGGCAAGCTCACCTTTTGCTTTACCAAGAGCGTCTTTAAGTCCACCGATCTCTTTACCCATACCGGCCATTTTACCTTTAGCTTGACCAAGGGCCTCTTTAAGTCCACCGATCTCTTTACCCATACCGGCCATCTTGCCTTTTGCCTGACCAAGTGCCTTTTTTAGACCACCGATTTCTTCGCCCATTCCTTTCATCTTGCCTTTAGCTTCACCTAGAGCTTTCTTGAGTCCGCCATTTTCTTCAGACATACCAGCAAGTTTTCCTTTGGCCTGACCAAGAGCTTTTTTTAGGCCTCCGATCTCTTCGCCCATTCCTTTCATCTTGCCTTTAGCTTCACCTAGAGCTTTCTTAAGACCACCATTTTCTTCTTGCATACCTGCAAGCTTTCCTTGGGCCTGACCAAGGGCCTTCTTTAGGCCACCGTTTTCTTCGGCCATTCCCTTAAGTTTACCTTTGGCCTGCCCTAGAGCATCTTTAAGTCCACCATTTTGTGCCATTAAAGACTTCTTATCACCTTCAAGTTTTCCAACCATCGCCTTTAAACGATCAACTTCTCCAGCAAGACCTTTATTCTTCGCGTCTCCTTGAGCTAGCTTTGATTGAAGGTTTTTAATATCACCTTTTAAACCCTGGTTATTTTGTTGAGAGCGTGCAAGATTTGATTTAAGACCTTTTACATCATCATTTAAACCTGCAATCTTTCCATCACGAGCGGCTACATCCGCATTAAGCTTTTTAATTTGAGAATCTTTTTGAGCTGTAAGAGAGTCCATCGCCTGAGCGTGTTTTCCTTTAAGATCCTTGATTTGGTTATCATAGGCCATTTTTTGGTCGGCCTTACTCTTTTCAAATTGCTTAGTTAAGTCAGTAAGCTCACGTTTATGATCAGCATTTAGTTTTGCAATTTGAGACTTTGCATCCTTCTTAACACCTGCAAGTTGCTTTTCTTTTGTATCAAGTTCTGACTGATACTTCTTATTAAGATCAGCAATCTTAGACTCATAACCTGCTTTTTGTTTTGCTTCAGATTTCTTGTGCATTTTCTCAAGATCAGTAATTTTCTTAGCATGATCAGAGTTAAGCTTGGCAATTGTCTCTTTTGATTTTTTAATTTGACCAGCAAGTTGTGCTTCTTTTGTATCTAACTCAGACTGATACTTCTTATTTAAATCAGCAATACGACTTTCATAACCAGCTTTCGTCTTTGCTTCTGTTCTTTGGTGCATTTTTTCTAAATCATTGATCTTCTTAGCATGATCAGAATTAAGTTTTGCAATTGCTTCTTGAGATTTTTTAATTGTTCCTGCTAATTGCTTATCTTTAGTCTCTAATTCAGACTGAAATTTCTTATTTAAGTTAGCAATTTGAGTTTCATAACCCATTTTTGTATCTTGTTGCTTTTTCTCATATGACTTAGTTAAATCATTCACTTTCTTTGCGTGATCAGCATTTAGCTTAGCAATTGTTTCATCAGACTTCTTCTTTTGACCAGCAAGCATCTTATCTTTAGTATCAAGTTCTGATTGATATTTCTTATTGAGATTTGCAATTTGAGTTTCATAACCCATTTTTGTATCTTGTTGCTTTTTCTCATATGACTTTGTAATAGAGTCAACTTTCTTTGCATGATCTGCATTTAGTTTTGCGATTGTTTCTTTTGACTTTTTAATTTGACCATCAAGTTGTTGTTGCTTAGATGTAAGCTCACTTTGATATTTTTTATTAAGATTTGCTATTTGAGATTCATATCCCATCTTTGTATCTTGCTGCTTTTTCTCGTAAGACTTCGTTAGATCATCGACTTTTTTAGCGTGATCAGAATTAAGACGAGCAATTGTCTCTTGAGACTCTTTCTTTTGTCCTGCTAATTGCTTCTCTTTAGTATCAAGTTCAGACTGATACTTCTTATTAAGATTTGCTATTTGCGTCTCATAGCCCATTTTCGTATCTTGCTGCTGCTTTTGATAAGTTTTCGTTAAATCAGCAACTTTCTTTTGATGGTCAGAGTTTAAACGAGCAATAGTTTCTTGAGACTCTTTCTTCTGTCCGGCAAGTTGTTTGGCCTTCGTATCAAGTTCTGCTTGATACTTCTTATTTAAATCTGCAACCTTCTTTTCAAAGCCTGCTTTTTGAGTTTGCTCTTTCTTTTCAAATTGTTTAGTAAGATCAGCAACTTTATTCTGGTGTTGGGCATTTAGAGTTTTAATCTCATGTTCTTTAGTTGAAATAATATTGGCATACTTCTTATTAAGGCTCTCAACTTTGAAAGTATGATCTTGATTTAACTTTTGAACTTCCTGCTCTTGGGCCTTCTTTTGTTCAACAATCTTTTGCTCTAGCTTCTCTTGAGCAATAATTCGACCTTGTATTTCACGATTAGCTTTAGCAATAATTTCTTCATTCTTACGCTTTACTTGCTGAAGTTCTTGAATTTTTTTAGTATCTTCTGATAATTTTTGAAGAGTATTCGCTAATTTTGAACGAACCTTTACGATTTCATTATTCACAAGCTTATTTTCTGCAACTTGTTCTTGTACTTTTTGCTGCTCTTGCTTAAGTTTTGTTTCTAACTTTGTTTTAACATTTTCAATTTGTTTAATATTCTGTGTTTGCTTAGATACTTGTGTTGTAAGCTCTTTTAACTTCTTTTCTTGCTGAGACTTAACTTTCTTAGCTGAAGCAAGCATCTCTTCAATTTTCTTCTTTTCTTCCTCAACTTCTTTCTTTTTCTTATCTAATTCACCGACTTTAGAGAAAAGAATATTTTCCTTATCTTTTGCCTTTGCGAGCATAGAGTCGCGTTCTTCAATCTTCTTTTCAAGATTAACGAGAGACTTTTCTTTAAATTCCAAAAGTTGCTTAATTCTTGCTTCTTCTTCTGCCTTCTTCTTTACTTCTTCTTTTGTTTTTTCAAGATTCTTAGAAAGCTTTTCGTTCTCTTTAGACTTTTGTTTCATTTCTTGAACGATTTTCTTTATCTTCTTTTCAAGCTCTTTTTCTTCTTTCTTCTGACGCTCCATCATCTTTGATAGCTTGTCTAATTGAGATTCTTTTGACTTTAAATCGTCTTTATTTTTGCGAATTTCTTCAAGACGCTTTTTAAGTTCTTCTGACTTCTCATTAATTTCTTTCTTTAATTTTGTGTTTTCACGAGAAATTTTAGATGATTTATACTTCTCTTTATCAAGTTGCTTTCCAACTTTTTCAACAATTGATTCTTTTTTGATTTGATCCTTAACCATATCCTGCATAACTTTCTTGTTTTGCTCTAACTTCTCAACAAATTTAGAAAGCTCTACCATCTTTTGATTAATGACGTTCTTATAGTCAGTGACCTCATTGATTGATTGCTCAATCTTATTCTTGGCCTTCATTTCTTTGATTTTCTGCTCTTTTGAAACCATCCCCTGCATCTGCTCTTCATGCTTTTTTTTCTGTTGAGCTTGCTGGAGTGACTTTACCCCGACCTTGATCATGGCAAAAACGAACATAACTAGGAAAACGACAGCAACTGTCGTAAACATATCTGAATAAGAACTCCAGATTGATCCGTCGTCTTTTCTTTCTTCTTTTTTCATAATCCTACCCTCGAATAGCACCTAGAATAGCGATTTCTGTGACTTATAAAAGATACTCATGGCATACAGAGCTATATATTTAGTAATGATCAATAAAATCAGATAGATAAAGTTCTACTGAGCATATTAGGTGCCAAAAACAGCTTTTTAAAATATGGTGATATTTTGACAATTAAAATAGTCACATTGAGTTCATTTAAATAAAAAGATATGAATGCCCACTATCTGAGCTAATCCCTCAAGTTTAAGTCCACAGATTTCAGGTGCAACTAGCTGAAAGCTCATAAAAGTTGAAAATTACTACGGCATTTTTTAACCTTACTTTATATTAATCTTAAGTAGTTACGTGATTGAGACGATAATTACTTGGGATAGTAAATGAAGAAATACACGGATAAGTTAAAATTCATACTGGTAAGTACACTAGTGCTAGTGATGGCGTCATCGTGTGTACCTGAAGCGGCCAATAATCGTCTAACTTCTAGTACAGATAGTGAAGACGTTGGTGGCAACATCAACGAACCTGACTTTGAGTCGTCGGCAACATATATTCAATATGGTGGCAGCACTTACTCTTCAGTCTTTGAAATTGATAATTACTTTGATGATCAGATTACACTTAAAGGTGAAGGTGTACACAATTACGTTAAAGAAAACCTAGCAGATACTTATTGTGCAGTTGTTAATTTTCCTTCTATTAATTCGGGAACACCTCTTCTTGTGGTTGGTTTTCCACAATACACTATAAATGTAGAAGACTCATCACGTGAATACTTTATACGTTTCACTTATCGTAAGGATGATGCCGGTTTATCACAGAGCTATTGCGGTAACTTACAAACTTATTTTACAGCAAACGGTCTTGACTGGTCTAAAGTGACATACAAAGTTTCAGACCTTTCTTCAAGTTTATCAAATGTTTCAGTTACTTCCGGGCCACTTAAGTTTGCCACCTCAATGGGAAAAGACCTATCAACGAATCTTGGAAACAACTTGGCCTTTAAAGTTTATTTTACATACAATGGCGACAATAGTGGTGGGAGCAATAACCTCTGCAGTAGCGATAGTGCATGTGCAACATACGGAAGTGATTTTTGCTGTTTAAGTAATCAATGTGTTCAAGATCTTTCACAAAAAACAGAAACAGTACCAAATTCAATTCTTAATGAAATTGAACTCAATCCATCTGCTATTTACAATTATCCAAATTATTACAATATCTGTACAGTAGGAAGCACTCCACCTACAGATAACGAAGATCAATATACTCCAGATGAAGAAGCAGCTATTCGCTTTAATCGTTTAAAACAATTATATCAGTGTACAACTCCAATCGATGGAGAAAGAGGTATTTGTACAACTATTTATGAAGGTGCGCGTACAGATCTCGTTTCAAATTACGAAACGAATATCGATGATACAAACTTTGACTATATTTATAAAGGAACTAAACCATTTTTAAATTCTGTACACGAAGTAAGATATCAAAATGCAGTTATCTATAAAGATGGCTCATCAGTTAGACCTGGAGAAGTATCAATCTCAGGTGAAAATGACAACTTAACTGACACAACAAAGCTTACAATTACCACAGCATATGATGAAGATAATAAATATAAAAATCTAGAAATAGACGCTTATACTGATGTTTCATGTAAGAGAATCAATAACTTCCAGGCACAATGTTATAAAGTGTATAAACAAGGACAAAATGAAGGCCTTATCACAGACCACTACCCTGGTACACAACGCTTTCAAATTCCATACTATGCAAATCTAGGAAATAAATTAGTTGTACAAGTTGATGATGTAACTCGTACACAAAATACATCTTGGAACTTAGAAGTTGGTGCAATCAATGAAGTTGTCTTTAATAGCTCACATATTGTACAAGACTCACAAACTGTAAAGATCATCTTTTATGTTGATTTAACTAATCACACAACAATACTTGATGCAAAAGAAAAGGCACAAGCAGAGATCGCATCATATTGTAAGTGTGCACTAAGAGAATGTGCTCTTGAAGAGGTTAGAAACACGAGTGATACAGTTGTAGATTATCAGTGTTATTTAAAACCAACACAAGATGATCCTCCGCTACAACAAAACTTTTATCTTTCTGCTAAGACTGCACCTCAAAGATACTTTGACTCAAACGGTGTAGCAAAGAAAGACTTAACTCTTTCAGATGTCATCGCCGACCCTACACTTGCTCAAGAAGGATCTGCTTTTGCTTATATTAGTGGAGACAAGGCGAAACCAAATAATATTGATGGATATGTTGGATTTAATGAAATATACGGAAGTTTTGACTTAACAAGTAGTTCAGCAAAACCAGCTAAAGAGATTCAAGTTAAAGAAGGTACAACGTATGATATTTTTGTATCAGGTGGTAACTACTCTAGCTGTTCATCTTGTGGAAATGACTACTACGCTTCTTCTGTAAAAATGTTCCCTAATGAATTTGAAAATGGTCCTGCTGGTTACCAGCCAGACCTTTCCACTTCTTCAAGAAGTGAGACAAGTAAATACCGCTCTGATGATTTTCTCTTTGGACGCGCCTGTTTTGTTCCAGCAACAATGATTGGATGGGCCCATCAGACTTTTGAAGATGTGCAAGAGCAGAGATTAAATCGTATGCGTACACAACACTTCATGGTCGCCAATGGTTATGATCGCGATTGGTATGGTTTCAATTATGGATCAGTCATTGGTTCATTTGATGGAGTAAAATGGTTTGCTGTAGGTACGAAGAGACGTATCAAGGCCACAACGAATAAATTATTTCTTGCAATAAATGCTAAATTTTCAGATCAAACAGTTGAAAATAGTTATTCAGTAACTGTTCAAGACTCTACTATTAATGGAAGTATTAGTATTCCAACAACTGACTTTGAAACCGATGGTGCCACTTGTCAGCAAGTTCATACTTGTAACACAGATAATGAATGTGTTTCATCTCTTGGTTGGGATTATGTATGTGAGAATATCTCAACAGTATCTTCTCCATATCCAAACTTTGATATCAATGCTAATGAGATTCCACAAGAGTTAGATATAGATCGCCTACTATCTTTAAATGGTACTTTTTCAGGTAATGTGAAACGATGTGTATATAGAGGTCGCGGTGCTGCTTGTCGACCAGAGTATAATGAAACAAATTCATCATCTATTTCATATACTGCTGTAGGGACAAAGAAACTTCACGGTTGCTCTTTTAATAATCACTGTCAACCTCTGGAAGGAGCAGACAACAAATACTTTAATAATCGTATCTCTAGAAAAGCAACTTCTCTAGCTCTTCAAAATGGTCAAGCTGACAATGATACTGAAATGGTTTCAACTGTAGGTTTAGTGGCACCAAGCCTTGGAAGACCTTTTAAATATAGAGGTGATGAAGAACCAAACTACCAAGCAAGAAGAAACCTTATCCTTAATGATGTAAAAGGACTCTGTCTACCAGGCCGTGATGCAAACTTAGAAGATGTCGTAACATCTATGGATGAACCATCTGAATTCATGCCTGACTTTATTGGAAATATGGGTAATACAGTATCAGATATGCAAAATAATACTAATGAGAATATGTTCTTAAGCTGCCCTACTTTTGATACTAATGGAAATTATGTAGCATTTGATCCTCTTCAAGATGTAACAACTAAGACGACAGAACTTCAATTACTATCACGTTCTCAAAACTTAAGTACATACTTCTTAGAAGTATTTGATGGTCTAACAAACGAAGAGCTTCTAACAGATCTAAATGAAAGTGATACAAGTATAATCGAAAGTCTATCTCTACCTGTCAACGCTTGCTTAAGAGCGCCAGGTTCAACTTGTTTCACAGACCTAGACTGCTCAGCTTCTAAATTTGTGGCCGACAACACTAAAGGTGTTGCACTAGAAGATATTTTAACTCTAACAAGCCAATATGAATTATCATTCTGGCAAACAGAACTTGTGTGTTCTCAACCGGCCAGAGTAACAGACAGTGACTACGATATTAGAAATAATCGCTGTTGTTCAGAAATTGGAAATACATTTAAACTTCCGACTCTAGAAACGACTGGCTCACCTATCTCTACAGATTCATCTATTACAGCAACAGACACTGTTGATCTTGAAAGAGTTCCTGCAGCAGAAATCGGGGCCAAGGAAGCAACACGCTTCTCAGGAAATGTTCTAACAGAGTACGAGAGAAATACAGACTCTCTTAATACAATGGAAATCCAAAGAAATGATCTCACAGTTGATATCTCAGACCCAACAACACCATCTGTTGATAGACAATACAAATTACTAACAACATATGGTAAGAAGATGTGTTGTTCTGAAAACTGGGTCAGAAGTTTTAATAAAGATGAAAATGGTGGCGGCCATGAATGGGGCCCTAATAAGATGCAGGCCCATGGTCAACAAACCCTATCTGATTTCAAATGTTATAATTATGCTGAGCAAGACAAGGCCACATGTGATGGGAATAATGCTCTAAACGGTAATCTATGTTCTCTACTCGATATCCCAGAGCCTATCGCTTTAGATATAACGAAATGGCTTAGTTATTATGAACTAACAGGTATTCCTAATGTTGTCATAAAGGATCATATTGAATCTGTTCATGATACATCAGCTTCCTACCCAATGTGTAGAAAACCAATATATAGATCAGCAGCTGCGACTCCAGAATATTCAAATGGAGCTGCTCCTGATGCTAATCAAGATGAATATACTGATGACTTCTATACTCTAAATGGACTAACTAACGCGACAAGAGATGTTGATACAACAACACAGGCCGGACAAGACTTTAAGACAGTATTTGAGGCCGATGAGTTTGCATGTTGTATGCCAGCAGGAACTCAAATGGCAGCAGGAGATGATGCTAATATGTGTTGTACGGGATACATCAACCCACAAAATAATAAATGTCAGCTAAAGAATTATACTAATGTAACGGCCTATACAAATCGCTATGTTTCAAGTGAGCTACAAACATTACCAGACACAGAGTTTGAAGCAACAACAGGTATGATGACAGACCGAGAGAAACTAGCGGTAATTGCATGTGAAAGAGAAATGTGTGCAGAAGGTTTTGTTGCTTTTGGACTTGTTCACGGACAATACGGACTTCCTGAAGAGACTCTTGAGGACGCTGATCAACTTGGTGCAGGTAATGTAAAAAGATTCATGCAAAACTATGATAATGATAATGAATTAGGACGCGTTGACTACTTCCTTGAAGGAATGAAGTGGAACTCTAATGTTTATTGTATTCCACAAGCAACAGCGAACGCACTTCAAAGCGCTACACCACCAGTGCAAGTTCTTAACTGTAATTAGATCTTATTTCAGTGGTGATTTTATCTAAGATACGTTTTGCAGTATCAACATGATTTTCGCTTATGAAAGGATGTACTTTTAAAGTAAGAGAAAGTTTAGCATTAAACTCCATGGCCACTAATCCAATGGGAAAATTTCTTGAGCCAGGAGTCGTTGCAAACCACACCTCTTGCTCCCCTAAACTATCATAAGTTTCATCTCTCACATCCCATGAACCAACATTTGAAAATGTACCAAGCCAAAAATTCTTACCTGCTGAGTTACGAGATAATTTTGCCATATAGCCTCGACCAAAGAGCACACCTATGTGATGTACCCACCAAAGTCCTATATGATTTAAAGTCTTAACTTTTGCACTAAAAACTTTTCTAATACTTTCATATGTAGAGTTTGCATTTAAGCGCATCTGGACAAATGATGTATGATTCTCATAAGGATTAATTTTATTGACGATGCCTCGAATATTAATTGGAAGTAACCAAGAATATGATTCATTTTGACTTTCTTCTTTTATCAGCTCAAATACAAAACGATTTAATAATTCTAAGATGACGATATTTTGCGAAAGTTTATTCTCTTTCAAGTAATCGTTAAACTTTTTTGTTTCATCTACACTTAAGGCCTTTAGCGCAAACTCATAATTATTCTTAGGTCGTTTTTGACTTTGAATTTTCCAATCAGGTTTGTGTGCTGGTGAGATATCCTTTGCTCTAAAAGCAAGTTTAATATGATCAAAGAAACTAATCTCTTTTTTGTAATTAGAAAAGATTGGACCTCTTTTTGCCCCAAGCTTAGTAAGATAAAAAGGGATTGAAGCACTACCATCCATTAAGGAGTGTGAGTATTCAAAATACTGAGGCTCATGAATATCACCATCAATATATTTGGCCCTACCAATAACACATTGATCATTCTCTCCTCTTTCTTTTAGAATCTCATACCAAACACCTACCCAATCTCTAGAGAGGTAACGGTTTTTTAAAATACTAAATGGCCAAATAGAAAAGATCACAGAACACTTCCTTCAAATCGAAATTTTCTCACTGGCCAAAGAGGACCTGTTGTATCACCGTGAATTTCAAACATATGCCCTGTCGATTCAACGATTATCCCATCAATAAAGTACGAGAAATTAAACTTTTCCTGACCTGTATATAAATTGCAAATATGAAAATCATTCATCGTCTTATTAAGACTGAAATATTTTAGAATACTCATTATCATTTCTTTTTTTGCTTCATTACTCAATGATCTTTCAAATGATAAATAAAGAACTTCAAGAGTTTGTAAGATACCGTTACTAACCCCTGGCCTTCCCATTAATTGAACAAGCTTTGTTAATAGCCTCTTAGGTGCTTGCATATTATATAATTTATAACGACGTCCTAATGACTTGTCTGTAATCATAAAAACTGCACAAAGCTTTGCTCCATCAAATACACCAAAGTATTTATTGTCCTTCTCATCAGTGATCTGCTCTCTAAGTTCAAGATTAGAGTTTTCACTACGATAGAAATCATTAAATTTCTTAAAATTTATTTTTTGAACTCGCCCTCTTGCTGGATTAAAAACTGGAGGACAGACAACGGAGTAAACATGGTAATTATCAATATGACGGTAATTGAAACCTCGGCCATTTTTCGTCAAGGATTTAATGGCACGCTCATTATCAGATAAAATTGCAGTATAAGACATTTCACATCTTAACTCTTCACTTAAATTTGGCAGGGCCTCAATGATATCTTTGAACAATTTTCTCCATTGAACTTTAGCTCTTCTGCCTCCAACGGGAGAAACTCGTAAGTCACAAAAATAAGCAACTGGTCGAAACTCTCCATCAACATGGCGAATTTGCCTAATAATAGTCCCTACTCCACAAATTGTTTCATCATCATTTAAAAAGACGAAGCTCCAGTAGTGATTTCCTTTTCTTTCATAAAATTCAAAGAAGTTATCACCACGATCAAAAGACAGGGACTCTGTCCCTGTTTGCATATGTATATCTTTGTAGAAGTTTAAGATGGCGTCATTATCGGATTTTGTAGCGAGTCTGATATGACTATATGGTTCCATGACCTCTTCTAAGGTCAACATAGACGCCTCCTTAAGGACTTAAATCTGACTAAAAAAAGTCTAAGTGTAAGATTTAACTTTTCTTACTGATCTTGCTCTAACTAATCTCTTTAATAAGAAAGTAACAATACGACCAAATGAAAAGTGGACATTCATCATTGTTCCATACTCGATAACTTCATCATCTGGTTCAGTCATCCCTGGAAGTAACTTAGTATATCCTTTATAAAGTCTAAAAGGTCTAATAGTATTATAAATTTCACCTAATTTTGGTTTAGAACTTGAATATGCATAGATATAGAAGTTTCTTCTCATCTTAGTAGCTTCAAGATACATCATAAGCCAGAAGTAAATTCCAAGCATACGACAACGTTGATATCGAGACATCCAAAGAGCAGTTGCCTCGAAGAGATCATTTTCAAAGTCAGGTACATCTTTTTTAAGTTTTGCTAAGGCCTCATCTGGAAGACTTTTAACAACACGTGAGTCACTTCCTAGTGCAAAAGTAAAACCACCACACATAACGCCGTGACGATTAAAAAGTGCGAATGTTTTATTTCTAGCAAGAAAGTCGATTGGAAACTTAACTCCAATTCTTTGGTAGGCCAATCTTTGAAATTCTTTTAGTTCATCAACCTCAGTAATATTTCTAAGCTCCGAACGGTAGATACGCTTTACGCGGCGTCCTGTTCCTACAATAACACCAGGTAGTACAGCTAATTGCTTAATCATATCTCTCTCCTCCATAGAGTATGTAACCGGGGACCATCTTAGAAAGCGCAGTAACCAAAAGTAAAATCTCATCCAAATATTAAGATTTCCCCATTTTCCTTGAGTGCACATATAATACCTATAAAAATAGGTGCTTATAAAGGGCCAATGAAAATCTTATTCAAAATCTAACAACAGTTTTGGCCATATTCGTCAAAAAAGATCTGTTTACAACAATTATTAGTGTCAACATGCCACCATATGAAAAGAGTCATTTTTGTAATGCTTTCAGATATTTACGCAAAGAGTCATGACGTGTACATCAAGGATTGGTAAATTCCCTCATTCACAAAAGGAGCCCCATGAATACGATAAAGTATGTCTTAATCTTAACCATCCTCAATATTTCTTTTAATATTCAGGCAATCAATAAAACGGCCTTTTCTGGCAAAGAATTTTGGTATATCGATCAGGCAGACCGTGTAGAAATCTTAACTGATCTTTATAAGCAAACAAAAGCAGAATACGCTCTTTGGGAAATTAAGAAAAAGCGTATCGGTGTTGATGGAGATAAGTTATTTAAAGAGGCAATCGAAGCAGAAAAAACAATTGCTGATGTCGATGGTGCAATTGCACAAGCAAGAAGCAATATGAATTTCTACGATCGTACTAAAAAGATCATCGCAACTTTCCAAGATACTCACTTTGGACTTAACACTCATATACCTGCACCTTGGATTGTATCTGGCTTTAATACTAAATACATCCCAGCTAGTGATAAAGTTGTTATTGCACAAATGTATGAGAAAGTTATTCAAAAGACAGTTTTAGAAAGTCGCTCAGGTGTTATCGAGCAAGTAGAACTTGGAGATGAGCTACTAAGCGTTGACGGTGTACCAGTAAAAGAGGCCATGAAAAACCTTATGCCATATATGGATGCATCAAGTGTTGGTTTTGCAAAGTCACAAGCAGGACGTTTTCTATTAGAAAGATACTTCCTCTTTCCATCGAGACCTTTCTTTGATGCAGAAATTAAGAGTGCTAAAAACGGAAGCATTTATAAAGTACGCCTACCACTTTATTTCTCTGGTGATACATCAGTTATTAGAAAGAAAGATATTTCATACTACCTTGAGCAAAAAGGTTTCCTAAAGCTTAAAGAGTTAAGATTTACTTTTTCAGATAAAGAAAGAAAATTTGTAAAGAACACTAGCCTAAAAGTAAAAGGCTTCGATTCAGGACTACCAAAAGGTGCAATTGAACTAGAGAACTGGACATCTGCAAATGGTGGAGGAAGTCCAATTGTTCACTCAGCTTTAATACTTAAAAACACTAAAGCCTATGCTTACCTTGCTGTAAATTCATTTTCGGTATCGACTGTTTATAACAATGGCCAAAGCAAAAGCTTCCTTGATGCTTTAAGACAAAACATTAAATATTTTAAAGATCAAGGCCTAGACCTAATTCTAGACATAAGAAATAATGGTGGTGGTAACGGTGGTTACCCTGCACAACTACTTTCAATGCTAACTCAAGAGAATGAGACTTATCCAAATGCAACTTGGGCAACAGCAACAACACGCTATATGCGCCAATTAATAGAATACTATGGGGTAAGAGAGTTATTTAAAGATATCAATGGAATGGATTGGGAAAGACAATCAGATGCATTCTTTGAAGCAGCATATAACGAACGTCCATACTCTAGAGCTGTACAAAATGAAGATATTAAAGCAGATGAAGAAGTTGGTGGTTACAATGGAAAAATCGTAGCTCTTATCTCTCCAAATTGTATTTCAGCGTGTGATATCACAAGTATTCTTCTTAAAGGATCAAAACGAGCTAAGTTAATAGGTACACATGCTAATGGAACAGGGGCAGGTTATCGCTCAAATGATGAATACAATACACAGTTTAAAGACCGCTTTCATGTATTCTCTACTCAGATTCCTAATATGCTATTTGGTTACGGACAATCTGAAGTTAGCTACAAACAAGACCTAGGTTTAGACTCAGCCTATGAACTAAATTCAGAAAATGTACCTGTTAAGGCAGATATTGAATATGTAGAGACATTAGAAGATTCTAAAAACTACATGTCAGGATGGATTTCAAAAGCAATTGAAGTATTAAATCAATAATTGATCTCGGCCGCTTAATAGATCTTACTTATTAAGCGGCCTTATCATAAAGCCGATCTCTCTGCGATGAGATGGTAAATGAAAAACTGTCACATCATATTTATCCGAGAAGTTCTTTACCCACAAATCAATCTTTTCTAAATCACTTAAGACTGGTGTTTTAATCGTAAGAAAGCCACCTTTAATATCTTTATAAAAGTCCATAATGCGTCGAGATTGATTTGTATTTAAGTCACCATTTAGATTTAGATCTGAAATCAACCAATCACAATGTTTTGGCAATTGAGCACGAGTGATATCAAATACACTCTTTTTAATATGTTCAAAATTATCACCAAACTTTTCACTAATAATTGGATCCATCTTAGCAGGATCAATTGAGACGAGCTTAGCACCTCTTTCTAATACATAGTATGAAATTCCACCAGGAGCACTCCCTACTTCAATAACCTGATCATCTGATGATAGCTCTATATTAAATAGTGTAAATGCTTGGTTAATCTTATGATAAGCACGAGCAGGAACTTCCTGCGCTAATTCAACCTCTTCAATATCAAATGTATCGACCGAAGTAGAAATTGTACGATAAGACCAGAATTGATTCTCTGAGACTGCGACAAACTTTCCAGCAGATGGTTTTTCCTGACTCTTCTCATTAAAGACTGCTTGTCTGCGTGCAAAGATTAAGGGATTTGATGTTAGTTGTTCTTCATATGAAGAAGGGCCTTTCATACTGATGAATTCTTTATTAGAGAAACTTAATCTAAGCTTAGGATGCTTTAACTTAATTTCTTCAAGTAGAAGATCCTTTAGCTTTTCATGATAGAAAAATAAGTAAAAATCGTTCATAGGCCCATCCTAACATGATTTATATGCACATGCGCCCATAAATTATTTATGGGCGTATACACAAGTATATTGAAATTATAATGATGCAGGTGAACGAAGATTTTGTTCAATCTGAAATTGAGTAAAGATATTCTCCTTATTCTCTCCTTCAGAATAATAATTCTTATAAGGTATTGAACCATTTAAATTAGCACTAAAACTTCCTTTATTTGAATAAGAACCAAATAGTCGACGAATGAGATAATCTTTTTCAACGTGATTATTAATATTGTAAGCAATATCTTTAAAACGCCACAGTGGTAGTTCATGCTTATACTTTGCATAGAGCTGCTTTGAACCAATTTCCATACATGCTGCGACCATTCTTCTGCGCTTTGAAGGCCTAAAGAAATACTTCCAGCGATACTTTCTTTCGCACTTTCTCTTTATTTCAGAAGTATACTTTCCAACGGACCACTCTTTTAAGAATGTCCCATATGAACGATAAAGCTTGTGACGACAAGCACTGAAAAAAGACCTTAGGCGTCTAAAAAAGTTCTTTGATTTTCCACCACAAGCTTCTTTAAAGATATCGTAAACTTCAGATGAATTACGATTTAAGAAGTTTGCCATATTAGAATTATCAATTGTCATAGTAGATGAAAACTCAGCAGGTGCCTTAACTGTATAGTTTTCAAAGACAGAGGCAAAGTTACCATAACTTTGAGTGCGATCTCTAATGAGACCTCTCATCTTTTTTTCGGTTTTATTCTTACTCCACTTATAGTCCTTATTTACCTTGCTTTGCTGATCAAGGGTCATGGTATAGACATTAGAGCTAAAGATATCAAAATCACGACGAGACTTAATAAGCTCCTCATCTGATTCATAATTGATATCAACGACCTTAGAATCAACTCGATCATTTGAGATTAATTGATCATAGCCAACTAATTGACCAAGAACGATATTAAGTAATTTAGTAAAAAAGTTTTGTGTATACGATAGACGTTCATAACGATGAGAAAAGAACTTATAAACCTTTCCATCTTTTACGACCTCTGTCGATTCTGTTTGAGAGTCTTTGACCCCACCTATAATAAAGGCCAAGTACTTACTCTTTTTTAATTCTTTCTTACGGTTTTCATAGCTAGTTATATTATCTGCTAATTTTGAATAATTAAATTTTCCAAAACGAGTTACATTTTTTAACTCAGATAACTTCTCTCTATCATGTAAGTCCTGAACATAAATAGACATATAGGCCTTATATGATTTTTCAAAACTATAACTAAAGTCATAGCGAAATAATGTAAGCTTAACAATATTTAAAAAGTCCGCCATAAGCGTGATATTTGCTCCAGCTGAAATTAACTTAGAATCTTCTGCTGTAAGACGTATTAACTCATTTTCTTTTGCATTATCTGCCGGGCCAAGTCTTTGTATTTCAACAGAGGACTTTCTTTCATAGCTAGCAAGTGCACCAGCTGCAACACCAATACCTTGATAGGAAGCAGTTGCTGCCGCTCCAGCTGCAAAAGTAAGGGCATCTTCTTTTTTGATAAAATCGTAATCACTTAATTTATCAAAATTTTCTGGATTCAAATAACGATACATAAAGAATAAACGATCAAAGTTTGTCTGAAGTGCATCCGTTGCATTTGCAGCAAAGTGATTGTAGCGAATTGTTCTTTTAAGAGATAAATTACTATAAGACTTCAAAACCCCAGGGGCTATATCAATGATCCCCTTTTCTTGAAGAGCGCTTAGGAAATTACGGGCAGAAATTTCAATCACCATTTCATCATTTACAAGATACTGATCCTCATCAAAAAGAGAAGGTGCAGCTGAGCGATTAAACATAACTTTAAAACCATGAAAATTTCCAGCGTGTCTCCACCCCACAAGATTGACACCACCAAAGAAACCATTTGATTCATTACTAAGTCGATCACCAATGGACTGGTAATTTGCTTCGTAATTATCATAAATCGTTTTATAAATTGGCGATATGTCGGCCAGATCTGTATCGGAAAACTCACTTTCTAACTTATACTTATCAACACTGAAATTAGAAAATTGAACAGATTCCTGCCCTGTCTGTGCGAAAGCAAGATTTAGATTAGTAAAAGTTGTGAATGTTAAAATGAGAAGTAGAGTTTTCAAGTTCTTCTCTGCATTACCTTTAGTGTTCACGGTTCATCCCCCTATTTCCCCTGCGGACTATCCACAATGGACTTTTGGTAGGAAAAGAAACGGAAACTAACGTGCAATACAGATTCTTAGCCTAAAAGGGATGTTCGTTCATTTATCGACGCGAAGCAAGATTTTTCTTATCCATTATTAACACTGGCTTAATTTCATATATTTACGACTAAATAGTGATAGATATTATCTAATGCGACTTAATATTAATTTACTGGATTTATACTATAAAGCGTTCGATAATGAATATAACGATAAAATTCGTTGAACGTTAAGAAGTTTTAATAATCAATAAACGAGTAAATAACTAGGAGAAAAAACATGGCATTTGAAAGTATTGATGGAAAACAAGTACCTAAGACATCATTTAAAGTTTATAGAGATGGTGGCCTGGTAGATTTAAGTTATGATGATGTGTTTAAGGGAAAGAGAGTTGTCGTATTCTCACTACCTGGTGCATATACGCCAACATGTTCATCAACACACCTACCTCGTTATAATGAACTGGCCAATGCAATCAAAAAAGAAGGTGTTGATGAGATCTATGTTCTCTCAGTAAACGATGCTTTTGTAATGGATGCTTGGATACAAGATCAAAACGCAGAAGATATTCACGTCCTACCTGATGGTAATGGTGAGTTCTCAAAAGGTATCGGACTACTTGTTGATAAATCAGATATTGGTTTTGGGTCACGTACTTGGCGTTACTCAATGGTGGTAAATGACGGTGTGGTAGAAAAATCATTTATTGAACCTGATAAACCAGGTGACCCATTTGAAGTATCTGACGCTGATACAATGTTAAAATACTTAAACCCGAAAGCTAAAGCACCTGAGGCCATTGCTCTATTTACAAGACCAGGTTGTCCTCACTGTCATCGTGCAAAAGAGCTTTTAACAGAAAAAGGCCATAAGTATAATGAAATAATCCTTGGTAAGGATACTTCAAATCAGGCCTTATTCGCTATCACAGGCCAAACAAAAGTTCCTCAGATTTTTATCAACGGGGAGTTGATTGGTGGACGCGATAAATTAGAAGAATTATACGCTTCAAAGTAAAAAAATAAGGCCAGCATTAAGCTGGCCTTCTACATATCTTAAATACAAAAAAGCATTTCAAAGTAAGTTGGAACTGGCCACATATCATCAGGAATGATCTGCTCAAGATTAGCACAGTTTTGTGCAATCAATTCACTTACAGGCATTAAGTCATAAGCAATTTTTCTAGCAGCTTCTTCTTCTGAGTTTTTCTCATGTAAGTCACTTAGGGCATTCTTTAGGTTTCGCGTTTGCTCAAATGCACCCTCAAGAGAGAATTGTAGCTCTTTTAGAAGCTCTTTTTCCACAGTTGCCTCTACCTTACATGACTTACTAGCTAGAATTGAATTCGTAAGTTTTTCTTTATATTGAATCGCTGCAGGGATTACATGCTGATTAACCATTCCAATGAGAGTATTAAATTCAATCTCACGCTTAGTGATATAAGCTTCTAAGTGAACGTTATAAAGAGTCTCTAATTCAGAATTGCGATAAATACCATGCTTCGTTAAAAATGAAGTCTCATCTTTATTAACTAAATACTCTAAACAATCTGCAGTTGTTTTAAGATTTGGTAGTCCCCTACGCTCAGCTTCTTCTAACCATTCTTGAGAGTAACCATCACCATTGAAAATAACATTCCAAGACTCATTTAATAACTCATGACAAACATCTAATAAGGCCTGATCAACAGGTGTTCCTTCATTAATTTTGCTTTCAAGCTTATGATTAACTTCTTCAAGAACACTTGTCACAGCTCCATTGAGAATTGTTAGAGGAAATCCAATTGATTGATCAGAACCACATGCTCTAAATTCAAACTTATTTCCAGTAAAAGCAAATGGCGAAGTACGATTTCGGTCCGTATTATCTTTTGGAAGCTTGGCAAGTTGTCCAGCACCAAGATCTAGTATTTCTTGAGACTCTGGAGCAAAGTCAGATTTTTCTTTAATTGCTTTAAAAATTTTCTCAATTGTTGATCCAGTAAAAACTGAAATAATAGAAGGAGGAGCTTCATTTGCACCAAGTCTATGGTCGTTACTATGAGAAGCAATAGAAGCTCTTAGTAGTTTTGCATGGCGATCTACCGCAGTAATTACGGCAGCAGTAAAAGCTAAGAAGCGATAATTTTGGTGAGGCTCTTTTCCTGGGTTTAATAAATTGATTCCAGTATCACTTGCAAGTGACCAATTTAGGTGCTTACCTGATCCATTGATTCCAGCAAACGGCTTTTCATGCATTAGAGCTTCAAAGTCATGGCGCTTGGCCACATTTTCAATTGTCGCCATAACCATGTGATTATTATCTGCAGAGATATTTGCATCTCTAAAAATCTGAGCAATTTCAAATTGTCCTGGAGCAACTTCATTGTGACGAGTCTTTGCAGGAATCCCTAATTTATGAAGTTCAAAATCAAGCTCTTCCATAAACGCCATAACTCTTTCGTTAATAGCGCCAAAGTAGTGATCATCTAGTTGTTGGTTCTTTGTTGAAGCAGCACCAAAGAGAGTTCGTCCTGTCATTACGAGGTCGCGTCTTTGGTAGTAATAGGCCTTATCAATTAGGAAATATTCTTGTTCTGCCCCACAAGTTGCGATAACGCGCTTAACATCAGTTTCTCCAGTTAAGTGCAAGAACTTCTTTGCTACTTCACCAAGAGCTGAATTTGATCTTAGTAATGGAGTCTTAATATCAAGAGCTTCTCCGTGATAAGAAACAAAGGCCGTTGGAATACAAAGCGTCTTTGACTGTCCAGAGCCGATTAAGAACATTGGAGATGTTAAATCCCATGCTGTATAACCACGGGCCTCAAAAGTTGATCTCGCTCCCCCATTTGGGAAAGAAGATGCATCCGGCTCACCTTGAATAAGTTGAGTCGCTGATAATTCTTCTATTGGCTGTCCTGTTGAATAATCGTAATCGAGAAAGGCGTCATGCTTTTCAGCAGTTGCACCTGTTAAGGGTTGGAACCAATGGCAAAAGTGAGTTGCGCCTTTATTTAAGGCCCAAGCAGTTACGGCCTTTGCCACAATCTGCGCCTGAGACTCTGTGATTTGAGCGTTACTATTAATGACTTCGTTAATTTCTTCTCTAATAGAATCAGGGATTTCTTCAGCTGTTTGAATATCAAATGTATTTTCACCGAAATAATCTGATATCTTGTGATAATTTCCAGCTGTATCCTTAGGGCGAAAAAAACTTAAGCCTTGACTGATAGTGTCATTAAGACTACTTTGAACACTCATATACTTCCTCTCCATGGCAGTGAGTTATTATTACCAATATTATAGGAAAGGATGAATATTTATGCCAACAAAATCTTATTGAGAAATTTGAATTTCTTGGAATGTTTGGATTTTAGAATAATCAATTGTTTCGGCCTTGATTTTAGACATACAAAGAACACAACCTGCCATTAAAACAAAGACCATTTTTAATATTGCTTCATATGCATCTGGTGGTAACATTGCGAACTCCAAAACTTTAAGCTACAAAAATAATTGATAGATAAATGCATAATTGCAAAAGAAATGCTGATGAGCAATAAAAATTTTAAACGAAGTACATTTTTATATGTGACACCAAAAGAAGTTCCAAAAGACTATCTTATGGATCACAAGCTTGATTACCGCTTATCCAGATGGTGCCTAAAAGAGCTGACTCAAGAAGAGAACTTAAGTATATTCAATCACTTACATATGGAAGCTGACGAGACTAAGTTGGTATCAATAAGTCATACTAAGGAGCTAGCAGCCTGTGCGCTATGCATCAACAAAAACGTACGTTCTATCGGCATCGATATCGAATGGGTTGGAAGAAAAATAAGGGATGGAAGCTTTAAATACTTTGTTTCAAAAGAAGAGGAATTAGAACTCTATTCTCCCCTAGAGATTTGGTGCATAAAAGAAGCGGCCTTTAAGGCCTATTATCCATTTCACGATCAATCGCAAAAAACACTTGTTCTAACTGATTTTGTAATTAAAGAAAACGCGACCTTGTTGGCCCCAAACGGTGAAACCTTTGATTTTTCACTAACAAAGCAAAAAGTAGAGGACAAAGAATTTATCCTTGTCCTCGCAGAATATTAACTCAAATACTTTTTAAATAATTCTTCATCATTAACTTTAAGTTCTTTAATTGATCTTAATCCATTGCCTAGAGTAACTGTTACAGTTTGCAACTTACCTGTACGTGCGATTAAAAGATCGATTTGATCATTTTCACTATACATCTCATCTAATTTATCGATGATCTTCTTATCTACCCTTAAAGCATTGATTGCAATAATTTCATCTCCAGCATTTAGGCCACTTTTATATCCGCAGCTTCCTTGTCTTACTGACTTAATATTGATTCTTCCCTTTTCATCCGAAAGATTAACACCAAGATCAAGTTTAGGAGTTGTCCACTCAACCTCAACACCCATTTTTTTAAGATGAGATTCAAAATCAATCTCTTCAACACCTTCTACTAGAAGTTTAAATTCATCACATACTTTCTGAGAAACAAGAGATGATAAGATTTTAAAGAAGCCATCTTTAGTTAAACCAGTCTCAGGCCTTTGCTTATAATCCGCCCATAGAGCACGGACGAGGTCATTAATCCCCTTACCTTCTTCTTTCATAAGAACATTTAGGACGAAGAATACAAGGCCACCTTTTAAATAATAGCTAACTGAAGAATTTTTAAAATTCTCCCCTGCGCGATAAAGCTTTACCCATGCATTAAAAGATGAATCTTCTAAAGAGTGATAACCACGGCCAGGTGTTGAAAGAAAATTATTAATATTTTTCTTCATGCACTCCATATACTCACTTGGTGAATAAAAACCTGCACGATAAGTTACTAACTGATCCACAAAACTAGTTAGTCCTTCAGTAAGCCAGTGCATACGAGTATAATTCTCATTCTTATAATCAAAAGGTCCAAGCTCTTTTGGCCTAATCCTTTTAACATTCCATAGGTGAAAATATTCATGGGCAACTAATTCAACAAATTGCTTCCTTCCTTTTTCTTTTGCCAATTCAAATGGACAGAATTGAAGAACTGTAGAATCGAGATGCTCAAGACCTCCAAAGCCATTAGGAGTTAGATGAGTGATGAAATAATAATGATCATAAGGTAAATCTTCATCGAAAATCTTTGCTGTCTCGTGAACGGCCTTTTCCATATCCGCCATTAGTCCAGAGAAGACATCTTTTTGTGAAGCAAAATCTCCATAGAAAGCAACGTGATGTTCCTTATCTTTATACATAAACCCATTAGTTTCATGACAGCCTATTTCAAAGGGAGAATCCATTAATTCATCAAGATTCTCTGCTTCATATAAGAAAGTCGTTCTCTCAGGAGATACATCTTTTAATGCAGTTGTAACTTTAGTCCAAAGAGGATTAATCTTGATCTCAATTTGAGCAGGGCCTTGCTGATTTTCAAATGCAATAAAGACACTTGGTCCATGTAAGAAGGCATGTGTATTATCCACGTGAGATGTTCTAACCGTTAAGTCATGACAATAGACACTATATTGAATAAGAACCTTTGAATCGTCTTTAATCACTTCTGACTTGAAAACAGGATGATCAAGTTGAACTTCCCATTCATTCTTAGATACTTGCTTGTGAAAAAGTCGATTACCTTTAGAATCCTCAACTTTTATCTCTTTAATATGCCTTGCATACTCACGCATTAAATAAGAGCCTGGTGACCAAGATGGCATATAGAAACGAAAATTATCACCTTCTACACCTTGAGATTTGATATCTGCTTCTAAACTAATATTGACGAGATGAGTGTGTGGATTTGGAATATCAATCGTATATTTAAGCACTTCTATAGCTCCTTTTATCTTTACTTTATAACTGTTAGATAACTCTAATTTATTTCATCAAAAACCTCTTGAAAAGGGTTCGTTTACTTGCTAAAAGCCATTAACAACACAATTTAATGGAAGACAACCGATGAAAACTGAATCAAAATCAGCGCAAAGCAGTGCGTCGTACAATATCGACCGCTCTCAAGTAACGCTACCAAAATTAAGTTTTACTCAAATGGCCCAAGATCAGCTTAATCTTATGCTTGAAAACGACTTTACTCTACAAGGCAAGTACTTAAGAATTCTTATAAGTGGTAAAGGATGCGAAGGATTTAAATATTCAATAGGTTTCCACGACTTAAATGATGATGACTTTCTAGTTCCTGTGAAGGAAATGGATACTGAAGTGGCCATTGATCCATTTACTGCTTTCTACTTAGGTGAAACGCAGATCGATTATCAATTTAACTACATTAACGACGAAGAAGGTTTTGTCGTTGTTAATAAGCAACAAGATGAGTTCCAAGGAAAATTTTGGCGTAAAGATAAGTCAAAAATTCCTCCAAAAGTTCAATAGCAAAATTCAGTAGGATAAAATATGGATTATCGCTATCTAAAGGCATTTACTCTAACGGCAAAATACCTAAGCTTTTCAAAAGCGGCAGCAGAGTTAAAAATTGCTCAATCTGCGGTATCTCGTCAAGTAAAGCTATTAGAAGAATCGATGAATGAAGAACTTATTATTCGCTCTAGTAAGAAAGTTATTCTTACGAAAAAAGCAAAAGATCTTCTTAAGTCGATAGAGCACTTTGAAGTTGACGTTGGTGAAATCTTTGAAAAAAATCAAGATAAGCCAATTCACATAGGAATCCTGGATGGACTACTTGTAAACTGGTTTAATCCAATTCTTGCAAAGTATGCCCAAAATTATAAACGCGATATATATGTACACGTAGCAGACTCTCCGGCCCTTAGACGAGGTATTGAAGACGGTGTCTATGACATGATCTTTTCAACTGATGGCTTTCAATCAGACCTAACTTCGTCATTGAAGTTATTTGAAGAGAAGTTTGTTATTATCTCAAAAGAAGAAATTAACAAGAAGAAGCTTCACGAGTACACGTGGATTGTTTTTAGTGAACTAGACCACTTATACAAGCTTTCAAAGAAGGCTCCCGCAAAAAAGATCGTTGTTAGCTCTCTTGAAAGTATAAAAGCGCTAGTTAAGCACGGTGTAGGTATTGCTGTAGTACCTGATCATACCCTTTCTAAGAATCATAAATTTCATACAGAACCTATTACAGGCCTTAAGAATATGAATATTTATATGACCACTCTTAGCTATAAGAATATGCCGCCATTTTTAAAAGAATTTTCAAAGATATTACAGGCGAACTAGAAACGCTCGCCTGTTTTTTAGATAATTATTTAACTCTTTTGATGTCTTTGATACCAATTGTTCCAATTAGAAATTTCTTATTAGAAACAAAGTGAAGCTTTGATGAAGCTCTCGATTCAAAATTAAACTTCCAATCTGAACCAACTCTTTCAACAGAGGCATCGTAATGCTTTCTTTCACCGTTAATACCTGAGTACAAAGTATCAATTGTGATATCGGCACCATCCGATGGGTTTAAGTTTGAAGCCTTGATTTTTACAACTTGACGATCAGAGCGCTCAACCAGAGTCACTCCTTTAAGAAGCTGTTGTAAGGTATATGTCTGTGTTGAGATAACTTTTCCATTTTGATCGAATTCATTCTTATAAAGAGATTCAACCTCCAAAGTTTCATCATCGACATTAATACCAAGATGGTAGTATGACTTGTCTTCATCATTTGTAATGTGAACAAGTTTAACTGGTGCGGCCATAAGTTTAGTTGCTATAAATGCCACAATCGATAATTGAATAAGTAATTTCATATTTACTCTCCCTTCCAATTTGATAAGGCATACTGCCATTATTTCGTAATTTTTGGGAGAGAAAATATTACATGCTCCACTCGTTGAAGACCAATAAGCATTAGCTCAGACTAATAAGCACTATTAGCCTTAACTTAAAGTGTTGAAAATAATAGGGCCACCGATGTGCTTGAACTCATCATCTCGTAAATTTTCGAATTCATAACCAGATAAATGATCATGTAAAATCTTCATAATATAGGCGTGAATATTATCTATCTTATCCAATCCAAAGGTTTGAGCAAAAAGAGCAATCTTTTCTTCAATATATGGATTATCAAAAATTCCTTCACTAAGCTTAGACTTTCCTAGAAAGTCCTTAAATTCTTCAATGGAAACACCCATTTTTCGAGAGTCATCTTTTTTAAATTTCTCTAAACTAAAATTAATAAAAGTAGAGAGAATAATGGCCTCAAAATCAATTGAATTCACATCGTAATTTAAATAGTAATTATCAGATAATAGTCCATCATCTTTTAATGAAAGATATGTTTCTTTTAACCCTTTTATAAAAGGCATAAGCTCTCTTAACAAGTTGCACTTACTTTGAAGCTTTCGCCAAACCTCAGCATTATTGACCACGACAATTTTGTTATCATCATCACGATACTTAACCAGATCACTAAAGAAATCATCGAGGAAAAGATCAAAAGATGCACCTAAGAAGTTATCTGTTGAGTCCTCCATAAGATTATTACGAAGGGCCTTTTTCACATCTTTTTGTAAGATGCGAATAAGAGAATTTCCAATTTTATATATATCTGTAAAATCAAAGTAATCAAAAAGACTTTCATTATCAAAAGATCTTTGTTCATTGATATAAGACATTCCAAGTAAGACAAGTTCTCGGTTTTGGTTTCCAATTCTTGTCATGGCCACTGGGCCATCTTTTAGAACGCCATAATATTCCATACTCGCATTGAGCATACGAATAAAGTTAAAATGAAGGTAGTTAAAACGCTTTTCATCTGAAACCTTTGAAAGTTCCTCATGAATACTTCCAGAGTTCTTTTCAAAAGCGATAATTGAGTTCTGATGAAGAGTTTGAAGCTTGCCAAGAGTAGAAATATTTCCAGTTAAGGGCTCTCTCTTTTTAATAAAGAAATCGATATGACTGATTGATGGGAATGCATTCATTACCTCTAGCGCATCAAAATAATCGACAAAACCATACTCTCTAAGCCTCTCTTTTTTGGCCTGGTATTGGTTCTCATTATAAATCATATAATCTTCAGAGATCATTTTAAAAAGATGCTGATAGGCCTTTTCGACTCCAACTTTTGTATAGAGATCACGAATTAATTGTCTTACTTCATCAACAATTTCATTTTCTTCATCAAATTCAAAAAGTAGTAAATTATCTTCAGTTAAGAAATAATTATCGTGGTCAGGGTACTCAGGATCTTCAACATCAAAAGTCCATACATTGAAGCGTCCCTTTAGAAAGAGAATAAATTGATCAGATTCAATAAACTCGTAACGAATATGATCATCTGGACTCTTAGCAACAGAGCTTACCCACGATGAGAATTCGTTAATGTCTAAGTCATCTTTTGACCAAAGATCAATATCGTAGAAAGTTTCTCTTTGCTCCTTTGATAAAAGGCTTAGAGCATGAGTCTTAACCTCAATTGGCAAGGCCTTAATAGAAACATAAAGAGGTTGAACAGGTAGTTTTTCAAGGCTTTCTCCCTTTGATATATAGCTATTAACTAATTCCATCGAAGTGTAGGCCTTAGATTCTTTAAGAATAAGGTTAATAACATCAGTATTAGGAAGCGATGCATTCTCCGGATTATTCTTAGAATTATCTTTTATTTCTTTCTTATTTTTTGAATCATTAGTCATATGCCTAATTTACGGCATTTGGTATAAGATGTTAATATTTATATTGGTTTGATAAGCACTTAGAAACACTGCATCAACAAAAAGAGGCTAAATTGGCTAAGTATATGAAAATTTGACTATAAATAATGCAATTAATATGATGAAGATCATGTTTTTTTACAAAAATATTATTTAACTTAAATAAGTGTTAAATTATGTTTGTAAGGAACGAGTAGGTAGAAAATGGCAGTTTTAGATAAGAAACAATGTGCAGATTGCCCATCAAAAGATATGGGAATTTTTTGTGGTCTAACTTTCCAAGAAGCAATGGAAGTTTCATCGACGACACACACATTAAAATTTAAACGTGGCCAAAGTATTTTCTCTCAGGGAAATAGCCCGGAAGGAATCTACTGCATTCAATCTGGAAATATAAAACTTACAAAAACTGGTCAAGACGGGAAAGAAACAATTATTAGAATTGTTACTCATGGTGATGTTATTGGTCACCGCTCTCTTTTTACAGCACAAGAATTTCACGGAACAGCTACGGCCCTTGATGATGTCGTGGTTTGTTTTATCGATCGCAATCATGTCCTTAAGCTAATCAATGATAAGCCATCAATCGCATTAGAATTAATTAACAAGCTTAGCCGTGATATGGGTGTTGCTGAAGAGCGCTCAAGTTCTTTTCATCAAAAAAATGTAAGAGAGCGTATTGCACAGCTTATACTGGAACTTTCAGACTCGCACGGTGTTGATCTTGGTAACGGCGAAGTTCAAATTAACCTCAAGCTTACAAGAGAAGAGATGGCAACAATGATTGGGACAGCGAATGAAACATTAATTCGCATCATCTCTGAATATCGAAAGGATGGCCTTATTGATCAAAATGGTAAATTGATCGTTATTAAAGATCGCAAAGAGCTACAAAAAAGAGCCGACGGGGTTCACTAATATTTTACTTAATTAAGTTTAAAGAATTGTTATTATAACGAAGAATTGAGAAATGGATTTTGAAAGGGCCCAGGCCCAAGAGCACTTAGTCGCAGCTCAAGATGGCATATGTCATCACTGCGGTGAACCTCTTGATGCCAATAACATTATCACATCAGAAAGTGATGGTAATGAGAGTGGTAAGAAACATCACTTTTGTTGTTACGGCTGTATGAGTGTCTATGGCCTACTTCATTCAAATAACCTACAAGAATTCTACCAATATCAAGATGTCCAGAAGTCTAAGAATCCAAAACTTTTACAAACAACAAGTAAAGAAAGTTACGAAAAGTTAAGTGATAAGTATCAATTTATGGATAAGAAAGAATTCTTAAATGACTTTATCACAATTGATAATGACAAGCTAAGAGTACACTTTCTAATAGAAGGAATTCACTGCCTTGCTTGTGTCTGGTTAATTGAGAGAATCTCTAAGCTACTGGACTTCATCGATCATGGCCAAGTTAATATTGGTAATAATGTCGCAAGCTTTACTATCGACACTAAGAAGCCTTATTCAATAGCAAAGTTGGCCGCTACATTAGAAGGACTTGGTTATCTTCCTCATGCTTATAATCCAGCATCAAATAAGAGTGTAAAACTTAGTAATCGTACAGAGATTTTAAGAATCGGTGTTGCTGCTTCGGCCATGATGAATATTATGATCTATGCGATTTCAAATTATGCAGGAGCAACTCATGAGTACGCTCGTCTATTTGATGGAATTAGTCTTGCTTTTGCCCTACCTGTTATTTTCTTTAGCGCAAAACCTATCTTTATTAGCAGTTTAAGCGCTATTAAACTTAAAAGTACAAGTGTTGATATCCCACTTGCTATGGCCATTGCATTTGGCTTTATCCTATCAACATATAATTTTCTAATTGGATCAGGTCCTGTATATTTTGATTCAATCACAACTTTAGTTTTCCTAATCTTACTATCGCGATTTGCTGTTAAGGTATTAACGCAAAAATCAATGTCCACAAAAGGTATCTCTTCTCTTTTCTACAATACAGGTGTGAAACTTGTTAAAGATGGAAAAGAAGAACAGGTTTACTCAAGTAAGATTGAAGTCGGCGATACAATTGTCGTTGAAGAAGATGAGCGCATAATTTTTGATTGTAAGTTATTGAGTGAAAAGGGAATTATTCTCAATACAATCAACACAGGAGAAAGCCACCCTATAGTTCTTAATAAAGGCGACAAAATTAAGGCCGGAGCAATTTGCATTGGCCCTAGTATGTCTCTTGAGGTTGAAGAAATAGGACTACAAACTCAACTAGGAAAGACACTAGAGAGAATTGAATCAAATTCAATCCAAAAGAACCCTGCTAATTTATGGGCCCAAAAAATTTCGAAGTACTTCACTATTGGAATTATCTTCTTAAGTACAATCGTTCTATTACAAGGCCTATATACAGGTAATCTTACAACAAGCTTTGAAAAGATCTTGGCCATTTTAATTGTAGGCTGCCCATGTGCTTTTGCAATTGCTACACCAATTGTTATTGCAACAAGAATTAATAAATTAAAATCAATTGGTATCTATATTAAAAATGAATCTTCTCTTGAAGAATTAAATAATACTAAGAATTTAATCTTTGATAAAACAGGGACTCTAACTAAAGGTGACTTTGCCGTTAATCACTTCATTAATAAGTCTCAATATAGCGATAATGAGATTCTTGCAATAGCACTAGGAATTGAGCGAAGTATTCAACATCCAATTGCCATTGCTATAAAGAAATATGCAAAATCGAAGTTAACAAAAGAGGAAGCAAATCAATACCAACTTATTGATGTTGTTAATATTTTAGGAAGCGGAGTTAGTGCAATCATTAACAAAGCTCAATATGAAATAAAAGCAATCACTCAACAAGAAAAAAATCTTATTGGATTATTTAAAGATTCAACTCTTCTTGCAACATTTGAAGTATCAGATAGCGTGAGAGCAGAAAGTATACAAGTCGTTAATTACCTTAAAGAAAAAGATATCGATATACACTTATCAACTGGTGATCATTCTGATTCTGCATACGATGTTGCAACAAAGCTTGGAATTAATCCAAAACATATCTACATCGAACAAAAGCCTGAAGAAAAGCTAACATTAGCAGCAAAGCTTCAGAATGTTACATTTATTGGTGACGGTGATAATGACGCCCTAGCAATGGTTAAGGCCAATACATCAATAGCAATAGGAGCAAGAGCAGATATGGCCATGAGAAGCTGTGATATCTACGTTGCTAATGATGATCTCTCTCCTATCCAAATTCTATTTCAAGTTGCTTCAAATGTAAGAGAAACATTAAGAAGAAATATCTTCTTTGCAGTAAGCTACAACATCGTAGGTATAAGCCTGGCCATGGCCAATATAATTACTCCTCTTTATGCGGCAATACTAATGCCACTAAGCTCTTTAACTGTATTGCTCTCTAGTACAATACCTCTTATTGGATTTGATAAGAGAATTTTAAAAATAAAGGGTGAAAGCTGATGGAAGTCATATTTGTTTTGTTACCTCTTGCGATAATGCTAGGTGTGGCGTTTCTAGTTTTCTTTATTTGGGCCGCAAAGAGCGGACAATATGATGACTTAGATACGCCATCAGTAAGAATGTTATTTGATGATGATAAAGATATTAAAACTGAGAAGAAAAAAAATCATATAAATGATGATGTTATAAACAAAAAGGAAGAGTGATTATGAGTACAAATCATGAAGCCCAATTAGAAGAGTTTTCGTACGACGACAAGATTTCGAAAGCCTTCTTAATGGCAACAATTCTCTGGGGTGCGATAGCTCTATTCATGGGAGTCTTTATTGCATTTCAACTAGCTTATTGGAAATTTAACCTTGGGCTAGAATGGACAACTTTTGGTCGTTTAAGACCACTTCACACTAATGCGGCGATCTTTGCCTTTGTTGGAAACGGGATGTTTCTTGGTGTTTACTACTCGACTCAGAGACTATGTAAAACAAGAATGTTCTCAGACTTCTTATCTTGGGTACACTTTTGGGGTTGGCAATTAATTATTGTTTCAGCTGCCATTACACTCCCACTGGGAATTACAACTGGTAAAGAGTATGCAGAACTAGAATGGCCAATTGATATTGCTATTGCAGTTGTGTGGGTTGTCTTTGCTGTAAACTTCTTTGGAACACTGATAAAGAGACGTGAACGTCATATGTACGTCGCTCTTTGGTTCTATATTGCAACGATTGTAACAGTAGCTGTTCTTCACATCTTTAACTCTCTTTCACTACCTGTAAGCTTTATGAAGTCTTATCCGGTATATGCAGGGATTCAAGATGCACTTGTTCAGTGGTGGTATGGCCACAACGCCGTTGCCTTCTTTTTAACAACTCCATTTCTAGGGATTATGTACTACTTCATTCCAAAAGCGGCCAATCGTCCGGTTTATTCTTACCGTCTATCGATTATCCACTATTGGTCTTTAGTATTCATTTATATTTGGGCAGGTCCTCACCACCTACTCTACACTTCAGTTCCAGACTGGGTACAAACACTAGGGATGACTTTCTCTATTATTCTATGGATGCCTTCTTGGGGTGGGATGATCAACGGTCTTCTAACTCTACGAGGAGTATGGGATAAAGTACGTACAGAACCAATGCTTAAATACTTTGCCACTGCTGTAACTTTCTACGGAATGGCAACATTTGAAGGTCCTCTACTGTCAATCAAATCAGTAAACTACATTGGACACTTTACTGACTGGGTAGTTGGTCACGTACACGCAGGAACGATTGGTTGGAACTACATGATGATTGCTGGGGTAATCTACTTCTTAGTTCCAAAATTATTTAAAACAGAAATCTATTCAAAGAAAATTGCAAACGCACAATTCTGGCTAGCAACAATTGGACTTCTACTTTATATGATGTCGATGTGGGTTGCTGGTATCACTCAAGGTCTAATGTGGCGTGCAGTTGATGCTTCAGGAAAACTTGTTTATCCAAACTTTATTGAAACAGTAGTAAAAGTTGTACCTATGTATTGGGTAAGAGCTTTTGGTGGTGTATTCGTTCTAGTTGGTTTCTTCTTAATGATTTTTAATATTTGGATGACATATAGAAAATCAAAATGGGTAAACCAAGATAAAGAAGAAGCAGAAGAAGTATACAAAGCAGCTCCTTTATCAGCACAACCTGAAGAAAAAGATGCAGATAGCCACCGTAAGCTTGAAGGTTTACCAATGGTATTTACTGTACTTACTCTTCTAGCGATTCTTGTTGGTGGTGCTGTCGAGATTATTCCATCAATTCTATCGGATCGTTTTGTAGAAAAAGATCCACGAGTAAAACCATATACTCCACTTGAATTACTTGGACGTGATATCTACGTAAAAGAAGGTTGTTATGTATGTCACTCTCAACAAATTAGACCAACTGTTTCTGAAAAGCTTCGCTATGGTAACCCATCAGTAGCGGCCGAATCAGTATATGATAGGCCATTTCAGTGGGGATCACGTCGTATTGGTCCAGACCTTGCTCGTGTGGGTGGAAAGTACAACGATATGTGGCACTATCGCCATATGATCAATCCACGTGAAGTAACAGCTGGATCGATTATGCCAAATTATGATTGGTTAACTAAAAAGAAAGTAAACTTTAAAATGCTTCCAAAGAAAATGAATGCAATGATGGCACTTGGAACTCCTTACACTCCTGAGCAAGTAACTCGCTCAATTGACGATGCGATGGCACAAGCTCAAGAGATCGCACAAGGTCTAAGTGAGAATGGTGTTTCGATGAAAGTTGCCGATAAAGAAATCGTTGCTCTAATCGCCTATCTTCAAAGACTTGGTATTGATACTAAAGAAGAGGCAGGAGAATAGAGATGAAAACAGAAGCAATGCAAAACATGCCATGGGAATGGATGCCAACATTAGCACTTCTAATTTTCTTTACGATCTTCGTAGCAGTCCTGGCCTGGTCACATCGACCAGGCTCTAAAAAGCTCTACGAAGAAGTGGCAAACAATGCCCTTTCTGATGGCGAAGCCGTCAAAAATGAAAACAAAGGAAGCAACAATGAGTAACGAAAACAAAAATAGCAAGAGCGAAAATATTGTTTTAGAAGATGAAAAACATCTAGTCCTCGATCATGACTACGATGGGATACAAGAGCTTAATCACCCACTTCCAAGTTGGTGGAGTGGACTTTGGGCGCTTTCTTTCATTTTCTCAATCCCTTACTTTATGTATTATGTTTTAATGGATGGTCCAACACTACTTGAAACGTACAAAAAAGATATGCAGGAAATGCAAAAAGTTATTGATGCAGAAGCTGCAAACACAGCAAATTTTGATATTGAAGTTTATAATAAATATGTTGAAACAGATGCTGCAAAAGAGCTTGGAAACACAGTATTCATTGATAACTGTGCTGCCTGTCACCTTGAAGATGGTGGTGGTGATATCGGTCCAAACTTAACAGATAAGCACTGGAAAAATATTAAGAAATTTGCGCCAGAACAAATCTATAGTTTCATTGTTCATGGTAACGTTGATATGGGGATGCCTGCATGGGGAGAAGTTCTAAGTAAAGAAGATATTATGGCCGTAACTGACCATGTAATTCAGCTTCAAGGAACAACTCCAGCTAAGGCAAAAGAGCCTCAAGGTGAAATACTAGATTACTAAAGAGAAGAAAATGGCAAATAAGAACCAATTTGAATTACACGACTCACGCCTAGGCACAGTGGATGAAAAAGGTCACCGTGTCTACCTCTTCCCAGAAGAGGTAAAAGGCTTTTGGCGAACAAGGCGTGAGATATTCTATTGGTTCTTAATATTCTTTTATCTCATCTTGCCGTGGATTTATATTCAAGGAGAACAAATGATTCTCCTTAATATCCCGGCAAGAGAGTTTTCATTTTTTACATATAAATTCTATGCTCATAATGCACCAATCCTTATATTTGTCATTCTTGGCTTCCTCTTCTTTATTGGATTCATCACAAGTATCCTTGGAAGAGTATGGTGTGGTTGGGCCTGTCCTCAGACAGTATTTATCACTTCAATTTTCCTCAAACTAGAGGCACTAATTGAAGGAAAGCCAAGACAAAGAAAAAAACTTAACGATTCTCCATGGAACAAAGAAAAAATCATTAAGAAATCACTAAAGTGGATTGTCTTTACGATTGTTTCTCTTCATATTTCTCATACATTTCTCGGCTACTTCGTAGGAACACACCACCTTGTATCAGTCAGTTTCCAAAACCCGGCCGAAAACTTCACTCTATTTTCTATTATGCTCTTTTTGACTGCATTATTTCTTTTAGACTTTGGCTGGTTTAGAGAGCAATTTTGTATCATTGCTTGTCCTTACGGAAGAATGCAATCAGTAATAATGGACGATAACTCGATGGCAATTCTCTACGATGAAAAACGTGGGGAGCCGAGGCGTCAGCCAGGGATGAAGCCTAACGAGCACGGTGACTGTATTAACTGCTATGCATGTGTAAAGGCCTGCCCGACAGGTATTGATATTAGACGTGGTGTTCAACTTGAATGCATTGCTTGTACTAATTGTATTGATGCATGTGATGATATCATGGTGAAAACAAAGAGACCCAAGGGTTTAATTCGCTACGATACTCAAAGTAATATGGAAGGCAAAGGACGCCATATTTTTTCATTTAGAAATATCGCTTATCTTATTGTCTTAATTGGACTTTTAATCGGCTTTATTTTCAGTGTCTCAATGTCACAAGGAATTACGACTACTGTCCTCAGAGGTCCAGGTACACCTTTTAGAGTACAGTCAGATACAAAGACATTAAATCATTTCCAAATTGTTTTAGAACAAAGTGGTGATATAAAAACTCATAATGTGAAATTTGCTATCGAAGGTGTTGATAAAGAAAACTATGAGATAAAAATGCAAAGAAACCCTTTTGAGTTTACGACAACTCACAAGAGACAAAACGTATTTATTGTCTTCGATAATAGTATATTAGAAAAAGGAAGTCGTAAGTTTACTTTTATCATTACTGATTTAGATACAAATAAAGTTATAAAAAAAGAGGCGGTACTCGTTGGACCAACTAAGTAGTCTCCAAGGCATTTCTCCATATCTCATTATAAGCGCAGGCTTAACAATGGGACTTGTGGCAAATTTCCACTGTGTGGGAATGTGTGGTGGCATAACAATGGCCGTCTCAAGAAATGTCGGTCAAAATCTCTCATACCAATTGGGAAGACTACTAGGTTACCTATCAGTTGCACTAATTATTCCAACTCTAGGTTTTACTCTACTTGACTTTAAAGGCAACCCTTACTTAATGCTTTTTTCGAGTCTAAGTATTGGACTCATTCTTATATGGATGGGTGCAAAGAAAGTCTTTAAGTTTAATAATTTTAAATTTGCTGCAAAGATCTCTCAAAAGCTTCATCAATTGAACGCAAGGCTTTGGCCTGCAATATCAAAGAAGGTTGGAAATAGGCCTTACCTATTTAACTTTTCTATTGGAAGTATTAGCGTCTTACTTCCTTGTGGTCTACTTTGGGCGATGCTAGCTCTTGCTATCAGTGCAGCTTCCCCTGCCCTTGCGGCCCTATTTGTTTTCTTCTTTTGGCTTGGAACTTTACCTGGTTTAGTTTTTGGCCCAACACTTATTCAAAAAATTAAATTCCCGGCCAAGGTGCAAATGGGAATCCCATACTTATTTCTAATCATTGGAACGGTGACAATTGCATATCGAGTATATACAATGTGGAACCCCCAAGCTGGAGCCCCACTATGTCATTAAATATAAAGAAAATTATTATGAAATTCTTTCGTGACCCTGATTACTATGCATTCAACTTTCTGATCTTCACAGTAATCATTCTCTTTCCATGCTTACTAGTCGCCCTAACTGCGAAGTACTGGTAGAGCAACCTTACTTGCAGTCGCGCATACGCTGAAGTAGTTCACTATCTTGTGCTTGAATCTTAGGTCTTAAGTATTCAACGACAGATGAGTTTTCTTGTAGAATACGAACAAGTCGACATAAGAAGACATTATCTTCACGACTCTCCACAACTTGCCACGATTGTACGACATTATTAGTCTCATAGAATAATTTGAAAAAGAGTTCTTGGTATTTAAGTTTTACATCTCTTCCGGCCTGTGCTGACAACTGCTCACCAATGGACTCATCATGAATGGAGAAATTCCAAGTTAATCTGTCTCCACTTCCAAGGTCTAGAGTTCCCTCATATGTTTTAAAAAAAACACCTTTCTTTGTGATACGAACAAGTTTTCCTGAACGATAACCATCAGACTTAGGGTAATTTAGAATTCCCCACCCCAGTAAACCTGCTAGAATGACTAAAATAAAAACAATAAAATAGACCTTTTTTTTCACTGAACACCCTCTTTAGTGTGGGTGCCATGCACCTTTTGTTACGCAATTGCGAAACAAAAGGTGCATGGCACCCTTCATTTATTCTATTGTATCCGCAAAAAACTAATTTTGTAAAAATTAAGACCTCTTAAGTTGGTCAAAGTTTCTCACTGCATTAAATTACTCATGGTACTCAGAAAACGCTCGAGGTAAAAATTGTTCAACTTTATTGACCCATCAGACACTCAGGCCGTTATTCCTATTCTGGGATTATGCCTACTTCTATGTCTTATTGTGGCCAGGTTTTCGAAGAATATTGGGATTCCAAAAGTCTCTGGTTTCATTATCTTGGGCATACTACTTGGGCCATATGTAAGTGGTGTGATAACTCATGAGTTCTTAGAAAAAACAAGTTACCTCTCCGATCTTGCCCTAGGACTTATTCTATTCAATATAGGTGGCGAGTTTAATAAGTATCTTTTGAGGCGTATATCAGAGCAGGTTGTGAAAGAATCACATATAAAAGTTGCCCTCATGTTCTTCTTTAGTTTTATTCTCTTTGCCATCACCCTATTGATTTTTTCTTCCTTCACTTTTAGTAATATCCTTATTATTTCATTTATGCTTGCTGTTATAAGTGTTGAAGCGGCTCCCCCTACAACAGTTCTTGTTATGAAAGAGTATAATAGCCATGGGCCATTAACAGATGCAATCATGATTCACCTAGGAATTGTCACTGGTGTTACAATCATTGGAACTTTAATCTTTACTGCTATCTTTGAGGCCACAGGTGTTTGGCCATCTTTTGATACTCCATACGAGACCATCTTAAGTATGGCCAAGGTCATTTTTGGCTCTATTGCTATCGGTGTTGTTCTAGGAATCCTACTTGCCTGGCTAGAGAATTTTGAAAATAAAATTGGAAACTTTCTCTTTTCAATTGTAACAATGCTGATATTTGCGCAAACCCTTACTTATTTTTTAAACTTGAACGTCCTATTGGTTTCCTTAGTGATGGGCTTTACCATCACTCAGGCTTCTTCCAAAGGTCGCCTCATTCATACTACCGTAAGAGATATGGGAAGCTCCCTCTATGCAATTTTCTTCGTCTATGCTGGTACCCATATCAATATTGCAGGTATTATCTCAGAGGGCGCTCTCTATGTTCTCATGTATATAGTCGTTAGAGTAATTTCAATTTACTTTGCTAATAAAGTCTTTGCCTATCGTGTAAAAGAAAATGACTACCACAATCTTGGCCACTGTCTATATTCACATGCAGGTACGGCCATAGCGGTTGCAATGGTTATTGGAGAAATCCCACATGTAACAAGTGAAATCATCTTTCAAACAATAATCTCTAGTATATTCATATTTGAGTTAGCTGGTCCCCTTATCCTAAAGGAAACATTGAAGCGAAGTGGAGAGATATCAGTGGAGATGATGAACGATGCTGCAAGTCGTTACGGCCCAGATCAAACACGAAGTTTCTTTAAAATTACGAAAGATTTCATTGATAATAGTATTTCCGCCCTTAAAAAGTAGGAATATACTGAAATATCTTTGTCAGGATTTACGTTGTGAGTTAAGATGTAGACATGGATACAACCTCAATGACTGCTAATGAACAAGACACTTGTGAAGTGAAAGCAAGTGAGACAGAAAATACAGATAAGAATAACGATAAGAAAGAAGAGATAACAAAAACTCGTAAAGACCTTCACATGCCGCGTCGTATCTTCCATTTCTCGATGGGAGTTATTGCAGGAATGATTTATAAGCACTTTCTTACTCACACTCAGGCCGTGCATATCTTAGGGGTGGCCACGTGTCTTTTCTATATTCTTGAACAAATTCGTTTAAACTATCCAGAAAACAAGTTAACAAAACTTGGTTCAAAATATCTTCTAAGAGCAGAGGAGCAACTTAAAGAATCGGCATCAATGCCTTATCTCATGGGGCTACTTCTTACAATTTTAACATTTCCAAAAACTATTGCACTTGTGGCCATCTTTACACTAGCAGTATGTGATCCATTAAGTGCCATTATTGGAATTCGATTTGGTAAGACAAAGTTAGCGCCTAATAGATCTCTTGAAGGTACTGTTGCATTTCTTATTGCAACTCTAGCAATCCACATTGGTGTACTTACAAGTGTTTACACTTTTGATGTGAAACTCGCATTAGTATGTGTTTTTAGCTCAATTGTCGTAACCGGTTTTGACTTCTTAGACTTTAAAATTGATGACAATCTCACAATTCCACTTGTGACAGCTTCTTCAATTTGGGTATTTCTTGCATTGATTATGTAGAAGAGAGAAGCTTAGAAGATTCCAAACCTCTTTTTCTTTTTAATTTGCTTGCGGCGATAATAAGGCTCTTTTCGAGAGTTAATTATTTCAATTTTTCTCTCGATTAAATCCTCATTTAAGAATTCACTTAAGTAATCTTCCAGGACTTCCATATTGACCTCATCTAAGAGAGTGAGATCTTCTTTTTTTATCGAGATAAGAATATTTTCCATATTCATCCATTCAAAGAATGAAATATTTTCTAAAACAATTTCACGGGCCAAGTCCACACTACTAGAATTCACTTTTAATATCTCCTCGCCCCTACTATTATATGACATATGGAAAATAATACTAGCCGAATAAATGTCCAAACGACTTTACCGATTGACTATATTGAGATGGGAAATAAGAACGCCGAGCAAACTCTACTTGTCTTGCACGGCTTTGCCCAAAATGCGCAGCAAATAAAAGAGACATTAGTTGATAAATTAGCAGATAAAGTTAAAGATAAGTTTCGAATCCTTATCCCTAATGGCATCCTTCCCATTCCAAAGATAAGACCAAAAGTTATTCATTATCGTTATAGTTGGTACTTCTTTGATCATAGTAAGGGTAGTTATCATATTGATATGCAGGCACCAATTATGGCCTTAGAAAACTTTCTAAATACATTAAATGTGCCTATGAATACAGTGAGTTTGATTGGTTATTCTCAAGGTGGGTATCTTGCTCCGATTATGGCCTCGTCGATAAGCGGGATTAAGTCATCTATTGCCATTAACTCAAATACTAGGGTTGATAAATTAGGGCAAAATAAAGACTTCACTCACCTTTCAATTCACAATGAGGGAGACCCTGTTGTTGAGTATGAGAACTCTTTTAAAAGTTTTGAAAAACTGAAGACAATCATTTCAAATGCACAATACAAGAGTTTTAAAATTAACTCTCACGAGCTGCAAGAAGAAAATATTAAATACCTATCAAGTTACCTCTTAGAAATCTAAGAGTAGCTTTAAGAATTCTTTTCTAGCATTCACATCAACGGCCCTTTCAGTATTAAAATGAACGTGGCCTGGGCCCTTATGAAATTGAACAGACCACATGGCCTCAGAAGAATATGGCAGAATGCTATAGCGAGAATCTACTATAGTGTTATTCTTTCCCCAATGTAGGTAGCCACTAGTAAAGTGCTTAAAGCGTTCATAATCATAAGAGAACTTTTTTGAATCATAATGCTTGAGTAAGTTTTCAATCTCATCCTCTTTTACAATCTTTGCGCTTTCATGTTTTGGATAAAGTTTAATCTCGCCAAAAGGAATACTTTTTACAGCATAGAATTTCGCTTGAGACTGATCTAGAACAATAGATCTCCATACGACATTATTAAAGATTGTTGGTTTAACCATAAAGCGTGTTGTTTCATTATTAATTAGCGATTTACTAATCAAAAACTCAGTCACCCTCTGCTTTTGGTAAAGGCCTAGACTCATAAACAAACAAAGATAAGTAATGGCCGCTATATTAAATCGTATATCTTTAAGCCTAATAGCGACTAAGACAAGAATCACAAGCGGTATTGTGCAAAGAGGATCAATGACTGCAACACCATTTAGAGCAACACGCATATCACTGAGTGGCCAAAAAAGCTGTGTCCCGTAATTAGTAAAAGCATCAAGAGTTCCATGAGTGGCATAACCTAGGAAAGTATAGAGATAACTTCTTTTAATTGGCACTCTAAATAATCGCAAGAATAAACTGACGACAAGAGCACCTATGGGAATAAAGAAAATGGAATGAGTAAAATGGCGATGAAATTGTACGTGAAAAAGAGGATCACTAGCTGAGCGAATTAATACATCTAAGTCCGGAGCTAATCCCCCCAGAGCACCCCACAAGGCAATGGCCTTAAAGCTTGGGCCAGACTCCTTTTCAGTCGTCTTAGTTTTCTTTCTACGTATGCTTCCAAGAGCTGCCATTGTTCCCACAACGGCTTGAGAAACTGGATCCACCTATAAACCTCATATTTTTAAATTCACTCGCTTATGATACCATATTCCCATGGATTTTCTAAAAGAGCTTACAGGTTCACATTCAATAAAAAATATCTGTGTCTTAAGTGGTGCAGGTATCTCAAAAGAGTCAGGTCTTAAGACTTTTCGTGATCAGAATGGCCTTTGGGAAAATCATGATATTTATGAAGTGGCCTCCCCCTTGGCCTTTAAAAACAATCCCACTTTAGTTTATGAATTCTACAATCAAAGAAGACGTCAGCTTTTAAGCGATGAGGTAACTCCCAATGCTGCCCATATAAAACTTGGTGAACTTGAAGCAAGTGGTGAGTATACAGTTAATATCATTACGCAAAATGTGGACAACCTCCATGAATCTGGTGGCTCAAAGAACGTCTATCATATGCACGGAGAACTTCTAAAGGCCCGCTGTATAAAAACGGGTCGTGTCTATCAATGGCTTGACGATTTAACTGGCGAAAGTCGCTGTGAGTGTTGTCATACAAAGGGCAATCTTAGGCCAGATATTGTCTGGTTTGGAGAAGTCCCCCATCATCTCGATGAAATCCAACAGATCTTACTTGATTGTGACTTATTTATCTCTATTGGAACGTCAGGTTTAGTCTATCCAGCGGCCAACTTTGTAACTATGGCCAAAAGCGCTGGTGCATACTGTCTTGAAATTAATCCCCATCCAACTAATAACGCTCAATTATTTGACTACACAATAGATAAGACTGCGACAGAGGGCGTCATAAAAATAGTTGAGAACTTATTACATATCTCTTAAATTAACTTTTATTTTCGTTATGCGTTCGTTATAAGTGGCCAATTACATTGGAGAGGTCATGAAGAAAATAATAGCAATATTAATGCTAGCTACTAGTTTTTTTGCAAATGCGCAGACGCTACGTGAGCAATGTGAAAATGCATATTATGCAACAGGTTACGTAAAGTTACATCAATATAAGATTGTCGTTAATTGGGCAAGAATCTCAGACCACGCACTTGTGGAACTTGAAAATATCTTATACTCAGATAATTTTAAAGTTTTAAAAGAAAAAGAATTACCAAATTACAAAACATTATATGTATTAAAAGAATCTAATGGGGAAGATGCCTATTACTACGAAGCGGCACTAGCAAAGCTAGAGTCTCTAACTGGGAATAAAGCATCTTGTGTGTATGATCTATAAGGGGAAAAATATGAAAGGATTATTAGTAGCAGCTACTTTAGTATTATCAGTAAATGTTTCAGCAAGCGTTTTAAAAGTTTGTGCAAAACAAGCAAATGAAGTTTGTAAAGAAATAACAAATAAAGATGATTTCATGGCATGTCATAATGCAATCATGGACTCATGTTTAAACGGGCCATACTATGCATCAGGAAATAAGTCGATGCCATGGTGTTACGATGAGTGTGCACTTGTTGCTGACGAAGCTCAAAGAAATCTTTGTTACGAAACTTGTAACGAAAAATAATTTTAAAAATTTAAAGATTATATTTGAACAAAGAAAAGGGCATCATTGATGCCCTTTTTTATTTTTAGAATTATTTATTTTTCAACAATGGCAACGACTCCCATCCCACCTGCTGTACAGATTGAGATGAGTCCTCTTCCACCGCCTTTTTCATTAAGCATTTTAGCAAGGCCTGCCACAATTCTTGCGCCAGTAGCACCAAATGGATGTCCAAGAGCAAGTGATCCACCTTTAACATTTAGCTTCGAGCGATCAATTGATCCAAGTGCCCCATCAAGCCCTAGTTTTGTTTTACAGAACTCTTCATCTTCCCAGGCTTTTAAAGTACAAAGAACTTGAGCAGCAAAGGCTTCATGAATTTCATAGAAGTCAAAATCTTGAAGAGTAAGGCCTGCTCTTTTTAAAAGTTTAGGAACGGCATAAACAGGGGCCATAAGAAGCCCTTCTTCTTCAATAAAATCAACTGCAGCAGACTGGCAAGTTGTAAAGTAAGCTTGAATCTCTAGATTATTTTCTTTTGCATATTCTTCACTACATAAGAAAACGGCAGATGCTCCGTCAGTAAGAGGAGTTGAATTTGCAGCAGTTAATGTCGCCTTATCAGACTTCTCAAAGGCCGTTCTCAAGCTTCCCATTTTTTCAACTGTCGTATCCGCTCTTAAGATCCCATCCTTTTCTAATCCCTTAAATGGAACAACGAGATCACTATAAAAGCCTTCGTTATATGCACGATCTGCATTTTGATGAGACTCCCATGCTAATTGATCTTGTTCACTTCTTGGAATCTGCCAACGTTGCGCCATAAGTTCACAACTTTGTCCCATCGAAAGACCTGTACGAGGCTCTTTTACAGCAGGAAATGAAGGCTTTAAGTCCGCTGGACGAATACTCAATAAAGCCTTGATACGATCACCTGTTGAACGAGCATAATTTGCTTTACTCATAGCATCTGAGAAATTCTTAGAGAACTCAACTGGAATATCACTATTTGTATCAACACCACCTGCAATACCGCATTCAATTTGTCCTGTAGCAATTTTCATGGCGATAATATTAGAGGCCTCAAGAGATAGGCCACAAGCTTTTTGAATATCTGTTGCAGGAGTATGAAATGAAAGCCCTGCTTCAATTGTACATTCACGGGCCAAAGAAAAGTCATAAGCATGCTTACTAACAGCTCCAAGAACAACTTCACCAACTTCTTTTCCCTTTAAATTCATTTTATCAACAAGACCTTTAAGGGCCGCTGTCATTAGTTCCTTATTAGAAACTCCTTGATACTTTGTTCCAGAGCGAGCAAATGGAATTCTCGAACCTGTAACGATACATACTTTTCTTTGATTCATAACTTTCCCTTTATATTATGATGTTAATTAGGATTAATAAGGCTTTTTAATTCGAAAACTATCTTACGATAACTACTTAAATGAAAAAAGTCATCGAGCTCTAATAATATCGAGTTAAGCTTTAGTTTTTCACGATTCTCAAGACACTTAAGAATTTCAACGACATACTTCTCAATAACAATAAAACAAATTGCTAAAGGAGAAAGATTGGATGTGTAGACATCAGGGAATCCAATTCCATTTAATGCCCCATGATGTTGGCGTACAATAACATCAATACCACTAGGAATCCCTGAGATTTCCTGTAGAAGTGTTGTACACATATTTGCATGCTCTAATACAAGCTTCTTTTGATTTGCTGTAATATCGGCCAAGGCCAAGTCTTCAGAGTCGTGAATCTTTAGTAACTCCTCATCTCTTAAAACAATGTCGTGAAAGAAACAGATATAACATACCTTATCCATAGTTTGCTTTAATTGGTCACCACGCCCCCAGCCGAGATTTGGAATAATCTGATAAAAGAATAAACTTATAAGATAATTTCTTTTAAAGGCATAAGATGTTTCATTTTCAAGTAATCCTCTTAAAAGTGGCATTAACTTTTTAGAGCCAGCAATAGTCTTTTGCATGGCCACAATTGAAGTCTTAGCAAGTTTAACAGTCTGAGGAGTTATTCCCATATCATTTAATAAATTCTGAGAGATCTCATAAGTATCAGAACTTGTTTCTAATACCTTACTTCCCTGCTTAAAAGCTTTAACGACTTTACTTAATGATTGAGATAAAATTTGTCCCATTAATTTTTCAAAGTCTTCCTTTTGAACATAGAAATGAGTTAGATTATTATCTTCATAACGACGAACGATATCCTTATCTAGAACATCATCGGCATAAATACGCTTAACGTAGTGATCCTCACCTGTTTTAGTCATTTTAATATAAATATCACAACAAGGATTTGATAATTGATAGAAGTTGGATATCTCAACCTGGATATAATCAGGCATTTTAAGATGCCTTAACTCTTCTTCAGTAACACCAAGGCTCTTGATTAACTGAAGACTCACGTCTCTTAATGAAAAGCGTGAAGGTAGACTGACATAATTTCCATAGTCAACTTCCACTTCACCTAAGATAATGATTGGCTTTTTAATTGAATGATCGATAGAGTAGTTAATTAAGTTTCTACCAGAAGTAACATTAAAGCCTTCCTTATCAGTATACTTATTTTCACAAAGAATGCCGTCAAAAGTAGATAACTCTTTTGGTGATTTAATCTCTTCAAAATGTCTAATCGACTCAACTTCAAATGAGTATTCATTTGAGAGATATTCTCGCAAGCTAGATTGAACACCTTGATCTGAGTGTATAATAAGTATTCTTCTCATTAGAACGATCTTTTTCTAAATAAATAATTAAATAAAAATCCCCATGCACTTAAAGTTGCAACTAAATGAATTAGACCAAATATTATACTCTTAACTTTTTCACCATCAAGCTCGGCCCCAAATGAAAGCATATCAGAAATAGCAGAAACTTCACCAATACGTGGTAAGATTCCATAAAAGATACTTCCAAATATAGATGATATATTAAAGCCTGTGATAACAGGGTTTCCACTGCTAATATATGCATAAGTTCCGATTGAAGCCAGAACATAAAATAAAGTTAATAATAAAGTCCCAATTTTATTAAAGTATAAACTTAAAAAACAGCTTACAAACATAATGATTATAATCTGTATAAAATGGGGAATAAGTGAAGCAATCATACTTATGACTGGTAAGTCCATTCCCTTAGGAAGTAGATTATTTACACTTAAAATAATCATACCAATAACAAGAATTATAACAAGATAAAGAAAGCTTAAGATCCCTCCCCCAAGCATACGGTTTAAAACATATGAAGAACGTTTAATTGGTAATGCTAAGATCTGAGAAATAACTCCACTTTCTAAATCACTTTTAAAGATATTTGCAGCGATAAGGGCCGCCACAAGTTTTGCACTTAAGCTAATGACCCAAATAACAACTGTCATACTAGCATTTGCTAGATATGTACTAAAGCCAGACTCTTCTATTTCAATTTGTAATGTATTGGTTAAAACGCCACCTAAGTACATAACTACAAATGTTAGAACAAATAAAAAGATAACTGACTTATTTCTTATTTCTTTTTCTACTGTATTTTTAATTAATGTAAAATTTATTAAATTAAGCATGTTCACTTCCACTATCATTTTTAACTAAATCATAGAAACGCTCTTCTAATGAGATATCCCCTCTTACTTCATTTAGAGGACCTTGAGCTTTGACTTGACCGTTATTTAGAATAATTACCTTTGTTGCAAACTTCTCGACCTCAGAAAGAATATGAGAGTTGATTAAAATCGTCTTTCCTTGTTGTGATAATTCAAGGCAGATATCTTTTACATCTTTAATTCCAATTGGATCTAGGCCAGAGAAAGGCTCATCTAAAATGATAAGCTCCTTATTGGCAACGACAGCAATACAAAGACCAACTCTTTGCATTTGTCCCTTAGAAAGTTCTTTTAATTTCTTCTTTTCAAACTTATCAATCGATAACTTCTTTAAGGCCTCATCAATTCTTCCATTTACTTGAGACTTTTCCACACCGTGAAATTCAGCAAAGAACTTAAGTGTTTCTTTTACTGTGAAATAATCATAAAAATTAAACTTCTCTGGAAGATAAACGAGACTTGCTCTCGAGCGTGGATCCTTAGAAGACTTTCCAAATATTGTAATCTCACCCGAATCAGCGCTTATTAAATCCAACATACATTTTACAAATGTCGTTTTCCCTGCTCCGTTTGGCCCTAGCAATGCCACAACATCGCCATTTTCAACACTTAAAGAAAAATCACTTAAGGCCAATTGGTCACGATATCTCTTCGATACACCTCGTACATCAATAACACTCATAGATAACCTTTATTTTAGAACTGTTTTAGAATTAATACTTCTTGGACGTTTGTCCTCATCAATAGCAACATATGTGAAAACACCACTTGTTACTTTAACTCGTTCTGTTTCAAATTTACGAACAACCCAAGCCTCAACCTTTACAGACAAAGAAGTATTTCCCTCTTTGACAGTAGAGCAATAGCAACAAAGAATATCCCCAACACCAACAGGCTGAATAAACTTCATGGCCTCAATTGCGATTGTGGCAGTTCTTCCGTTACATCTTTTTCCTGAATAGATTGCACCTGCAATATCCATTTGAGAAAGAACCCAACCTCCAAAAATATCACCATTATGATTAGTATCACATGGCATTGTTAGAGTTCTTACTGAAAGCTCACCTTCAGGTTGAATATTTTCTTGCTCGTTTTGAGTTTCACTATTTTTTCCCACCATTTATATCCTTTTAAAATTCGATATAATTATAATAACATATACTTATCATCATAATTTAAAAGGTAGCTCAATGCTAGAAAAGAAAGAATTGCAACTCATTGGACAGGCCGTTGTTTTCAGTACTGTTTTTATTGTCATTTTAAACGGAGCATATCTGTCGGATATTTTTGCAAAAGATGGTATCGTCTCAAGGATATTAATCCTATTAGGTGGAGACTTTATTAAAGGCGGCTATATACAGTGGTTAACCTATATGGCATTTATTTGGTCTTATAAAGAGATCAAATCTTTAAAGGCACAAATTAAAGCTGAAAAATCATATTTTAAAGCAAATCTTTTACCGACTAATGAAGGTCACCTTTTAATGGCAAATGAAGTCATTGAAATTGGCCGAAATGTTAAAGAATTTGAAAAGAAATACTCAAAAACTCTACTTACTCAATTAATAAAAAATTCTTGTGCAAAGTTTCGCTCTTCAAAAAGTATTTCAGAAGTCTTAGAAGTTATTAATATTATCACTGATCTTCATCGCGATAATTCTGAAACAGAACAATCAAATATTCGCTATCTACTGTGGGCCATTCCTTCTCTTGGTTTTATTGGAACTGTTCTAGGTATCTCAAGTGCATTGATGATTGCAAATTCAAAAGATATGAATCTCATTACAGCAACACTTGGTGTAGCTTTCGATACAACACTTGTTGCACTAATCTTAAGTATTATTCTCATGTGGTTATTTCATGACCTACAAAAGAAAACAGACAAATTCCATATGAAAACAAAGGAATATGTCATTGAAAACCTTGTTAATAAAATCGAAGTATAAGGAAGTCTATGCGCCGCCAAAGAAAGTCCATCGACGTCTTTAATATTTCATTTCTTGATCTACTTTCTGGTGCCCTCGGTGCTGTCATTATTTTATTTATTGTCGTTCCAAAAAATGAAAATCCAGTTGCCCAAAAGCCACCACAAAAGCAAGAGGTCTGTGTCGATAACTCACAGGCACTAGATCAATGTCAAAAAATTGTAGCGCAACAACAAGACCTTATAAAAGAGCTAAATCAAAAACTTAAGGAAAGTATAAAACCTAAGAAAGAAGATAGCGTTGAAAAGATCACTAAGAAGCAAGATGATACATCAAATACTAATGATGTAGGATTTAACTTTAAAGGAAAGAATGTTGCCTTTGTCATTGATGTTTCTGGATCAATGGCAACAGATGACCGTATAGGAGAAGTAAAGGCTGGCCTTAAAATGTTAATTGCCTCAATGGGTAAAGACTATAAAGTTGATATCATTTATTATCCAGGCCCTAATCGCTCATCATATTATTCTCTTTGGGGTGTTTTACAAAGCCTTCATAATCTAAAAGTAAAAGAAGAAGTATATGGGTTTCTTACTAGGCTTACTCCAAATGGTACGACACCAACTAGAGCAGCTTTAATGTACACCCTCGATCAATATTCTGATCTAAGTGATATTGTCTTATTGAGTGATGGCTCACCAACAAAGTCAGGAGCAACAGCATCTCCCGATAATATCGATGATATCGTCAAACAGGTCACGACTAAGAACCGTCTTCGCAAGGTTCAGATTAATGCTATCGGAGTAGGGGCCAAAAACTTCAGTAAATCCTCTAACTTATACAAATTCCTAAGAAACTTAACAAAATCCAATAACGGTTTTTTCTATGGCTTCTAAAGTTGGCGAAATTTACGATTTTTCATAACTAGAATTTTTATGGAAAAAATGGGTTAAGACTCTGTAATCATTCAATTAACTTCCCAGTATCTACTGCAAATTACACAAAATTGACATAATATTGTCAATGAACGCTTCCAAGAAACAAACATTTATCAATTACATGGCCCGTGCCTTAACACGTGCCTGTTTCTCAGCATTACTTTTAGGGGCCACGGTCCTTCTAAGTTCATGTGCAGGTCCTATGAATCCATTTGGAAGTGACACTCTATCTCTTATTAATGATCGTGATGATTTTGAGAATTTACAAGCATTTACAAAGATCTTAGATGAGCATATTAACTTTGATAATGTTGGTACAAGTACTATCGGAATCGAATTCTTCCCAAAAAAGCAAAACCGTCATTCCATCTATGACTTATACGTAAAAATAAATTCAACAAGAGGTAAGCTAAATCCAGATAATATCGTTATCTTTTGGAATGGAAAAAATGTTACCTCAAGTTTTAAGCATAATAATAAAGTTATCTTTCAAGATGAAAAGAATATCATCTATAAGATAAATCGATTAAGCCTACCTGCTAGACTTACTACGGACATTAAAGTTGGATATCAATATCGCGGAGAAATTAGATCTCTTTATCGATATGAAGAACCTTCATGTCGTCAAGCATCTAAAGAGAAGATCAAAATATCTTCTACTGATCCTTTTAATGTAAAAGATAGCTTTATTGAATTAGTTGAAAAAGAAGCAAATAAGGAAAAGACAAACCCTTCTATGCTTCTTGGCCTAATTGCACAGGAATCTGGTTTTAATTATCGCTCAGTAAGTTCGGCCAAGGCCATAGGCCTTACACAAGTAACAGATGCAGCAAGCCAACATGTTATTAAAAAGCATGATAAATGGAAGGTTGATAAAAGAATTGAAAAGCTTCCTTATGGTGTTGTTAAATTCTTAGTTAGAACAGGAAAAATTAATTATAAAAATGACTGGCGTCTTAATAAGAAAAAGTCTGTTATAGGTGGCCTTGAATATATTAACTACCTAAAAAAGTACTGGAGAGGAAATTTTGATCTGATTCAAAAGTCTTATCCAAAAATTAAGACAGTGAGATCATTTGAAAAAAGCCAATTATTCACTGATCTTATTCTAGCAAGTTATAACTCAGGCCCATTTCGAGTAAAGTCACAGCTAATAAAACTAAGTACAAATTGGCGTCAATCAGATCGCCTAAAAGAAGCAAAGAATTATATTAATAAAGTAAATAGCTACTGTTATCACTTTAGCCAAAATCAAGAACAAGGAGAAATCCATGAAGATCAAGCCGTTAATCTTTAACGTTTATGCATTTGTATTTTTAGCAATTGCTGTAAGTATACCAGTCCAAGTAATGTTCCTCTATGGGTACAACGCAACAGATATTGGTGCAATCTGGTCCAAGATGACATTCTTTAATTTAATGGTCATGGCATCTTGCTGTATTAATGCATACTTCTCATTCACGGCCCAAAATGATATAAAGTGGAGCTTCCCTCTTTCAATTGGTTTTGTTTGTTTAAATAATTCGATTGTTCTCGTTTATGGAAATGATTTTGAAGCAGCGACAGTTATTTTATCGACATTCGCATATATCTTAATGACCTCATATTTTATTCTAAGTCAGGATACAAATGTAATTAACTCACCAGCTGCTCAGTGGTGGAAGACGGCCCTAAGATATAAGGCACCACTACCAACAAAAGTATCTTCAACAGATATTCCAATTAACTTAGGTAATACTTTTGATATCTCTAGAACTGGAGCCTATATTTCTTATAATGTTCCAACTCAAAAGGATATTTTCTCATGTGGTGATGTTTTCACTTTTAATATTGGTGAGGAGCTAGAACTTAAGGCAAAAGTAGTTAGAAAGTCTATGGCCGTAGGACGTTACCCAGAAGGAATGGGCGTACAATTTATCGACCTTGGCGTTAGCGAGAGAATCCAACTTGAGAAGCTTTTAAACAGTCTTAGAGACAGTGTAGAAGAAGAAAATAAAGAGTACCAACAATTTAATAAAGCTGCTTAAAACACGTTTTTAAGTGGCCTGATAACCAAGCGCTTGATTTCAATAATAACAGGACCTTACGGGGTCCTGTCTTTTTATTTACACGTAAATTCTACAATAACCTATCAAGAATTCATAAATGGCCGTAAAAACATCTCATGCGCAGATTTATAACTCTTATTAGTCTATTTATTCTTTCAACCTCAATACTTGCTGGCGAAATCACACCGCTAGGACCAGAGCGATCTCTTGAATTAAGACAAAAGCTAATCGTCCTAATGAAGAAGAATAAAAAGACTCTTTATTACAAAGAAGCAAGACTACATCTATTTAATGAAATCTATGCTTATTATAAAGAAGGAAGTGAGAATAACTTTATAAGAGATATCTACTGTGAAGTTGAATACCAGAATAATGTTGATATCTTTATGGATAACGATGACCTTCCTGATGGAAATGTTTTAAATACAGAACACACTTGGCCAAAGTCTCGTTTCTTTGATTATGGTCCGCAAGTACCTCATCATCAAAACACTTATGATGAAATGGTATCTGATATGCATCACCTCTATCCAACTGACTCATTAGTAAATCAAAAGCGTGGTGATCACTTCTTTGGAGAAGTCGATCAGGAAAATAAAGGCCAATTATGTGAAGCTTCCAAAATGGGACAAAACTCTAAATACCCTCAAGTACAATTCTTTGAGCCACCTGATGAAGTTAAAGGTGATATTGCAAGAGGCCTCTTCTACTTTGCTGTAATGTATGAGCTTCCAATCGACGATAGAGAAGAAGAGTTTCTAAGAGCTTGGGACAAACTTGACCCTGTTTCTTCTTTTGAAAAATTTAGAAATGAAATGGTTGAAAAGTATCAGGGTAACCGTAACCCATTTATCGACTACCCTGAATTAATAAAATTAATTCCTAATCTATAGGCCTAGACTTACTTAGTATCAGCAGTCTTATTCTCTAACAAACGATCAATAATCTTCTTGAAGTGAGCATAAGGATAAGCACCCTTCACAGGAACTCCGCCAACTACAAATCCTGGTGTTCCACTGAAGCCAAGCTTATTTGCACTTTCAATATCAAAAGCAATCTTATCATCAACCTGCTTTGAATTAGCTAGCTTTTTAATTTCTTTAGTATCAAGTCCCATTTTCTTAACGACTTCTAATAAGTACTTCTCTCCTAGTCGAATCTTTGCTTGATTATGAAGGATTGTTTCATGAAACTTAAATGCTTTTTTTCCATGCTTAATACGAATAGCTTCGTAGTACTGTGCTGCTAATCTTGCTTGAGGATGAATTGAATCGATTGGTAAGTGGCGATAAATAAAGGCCACATCTTTACCATATTCATCCATTAACTGTTTAACAGTTTCAAGGGCCCTAAAACAGAATGGACATTGAAAATCAGAATATTCATAGATCTTAACCTTGGCATTTGGATTTCCTATAATAAGATCATCACTATGAGATTGAACCTGAATTGGATTTTTAAAAGCATCTTCTAGAATCTCTTTTTCTTTACGATTACGATCGGCCAATGCCTGTTGTTTCATTTCAGATGCCATTTGTTGTAATGTTTCCATAAAAACCTGAGGGTTTTTCTTCATAACATCTGTAAGAATTGTCGGATCGTCATCTAGTGCCTTTCTAATATCTTGCGCGGAGTTCTTATTTGAGCAAGATGCTAAGAACAAGGCAACCAGCACAAGTAGAATTGAAAAGTTAAATGTTTTGTTAGAACTAAGCATTATTTCTCCTAAGTTGTTAACAACCTATCGTACAATTATGCACTAGCTTTATCGAAGCTACGTTAGAGTTATGTCAATTCTTTGAAAAGTTGTGAATACTAAAGGGGGAAGGACTCCCCCTTTCAATTATTTATTGAGCATGTTGCGGTCGAAGCTTATAACCGATACCTCGAACTGTTTCAATTAAGTTTTCATTAAACTTCTGACGAAGCTGAAGAACGTGTGTATCCACAGTACGTGTTGAAGGATAACACTCATAACCCCAAACCTTATTTAAAATCTCGTCTCTTGAAAGAGCGCGATTTGGATTTTCGACAAGTAGCTTTAAAAAATCAAACTCCATCTTAGTTAACTCAACGAGACCACCATCCCAAGTTACTTCACGAGTATCATTATCGATCTTAAGTTTACCTAAGGTTAGAATTCCTTTTGTATCAACGGCGTTATTGCCATTATTATTCCCACCTTGTTCACCAATTCTTAACTGAACACGAATACGAGCAAGAAGTTCTCTTGTCTCAAAAGGCTTTGTCATATAATCATTTGCCCCTGACTCAAGGCCAACAACTTTATCGATAAGATCAGTTTTTGCCGTAAGGATAATCATTGGCGTCGTGTTTCCATTTGAGCGTAACTCTTTTAGAAAATCAATTCCTTGGCCATCAGGTAACATCCAATCCTGAATGATAAGATCGACATCTTTAAGATCAACCTTTCTTGCATCCTCTAAGGTCTGCGCCCAAATGGCATCAAAGCCTTCCATCTTTAGGAAGTCCATAATCCCTTTGCCTAAAGAAACATCATCTTCTACTAGTAATAATTTATCCATTTGGCTTTTTCCTCTTAGGTAGCGTAATAATAAATCTCGTTGGCTTTTTTACCAACTCAATTTTACCGCCCCATTCATCTACGATATTTTTAATAATATTTAATCCTAAACCTGTTCCAGAACTTTTTGATCCTTTTACAAATTCACTTGTTAAGGTCTCTAGATCCTTATTCAACTCTCCGCCATCACCAACTTCAATGACAAAGTTTTTATCTTTCTCAAATACATTAATATAATGTTTTTCTTCACCGTGGATAAATGAGTTCTCCACTAAGTTTTTTATTAAAATTTGAAACCAATAAAAATCCACAAAGACAGGGCCTTTAAGATCGATATTGATATCAATTTCCTTTAGGTAAGTATCCTTAATAGGAATTATTGTATCATAAATTAAGTCCTCAGGATTTTCGAGTTCTTGATATGTAAACGAGAGCATTCCTCTTGCATTTGCCCCCTGTAAGTAATGTTTCGACTTCTCAGTTAACCTCTGAAGGCGATAAACTTCACCGGAGATTCTTAATAAGTCCTCTTGCTGCTCTTCAGGAAATTTATCAATATCACGATTGAGCTTATCAATAATTAGAAGAAGAGATGCCACTGGCGTTCTAAACTCATGTGTTAAAACTTGCAAGGCCATTTTCTTACGATTCTCTTCTACTTTGTCCCACTTAATCTTGCTAAAGAGTAGCCATAAGATAATGAAGAATATGACGAGGATTCCAATGAAGGAAGTTAAGGTTGAAGTTGAAACAGTTTGCAATAAATGCTTCGTACTTTGACGCCAACAAATTGGCCCTTCAGTATAGACACACCATTTACCAGGTCTTGCTCGAGAGATTTGATATGGGGTCGATTCTAAATAGCGTTCAATAGAGTCCATTGTGTAAAAACGATACTCAAGAACATTGTATTGACGTGGGTATTTTATTCGAGAAAGTAGATAATTCTTTGCTAAGATCCTAGCTTCCTCATTGATGATATCTCTTAGAGTGTCCTCAGATAAAGAAGCAAGTAGTCCATAAATTCCACCAAGTGGCCCAATCTCACGTTGTAATTGAGAAAGTTCAGAAACGTGGAAGAAAGATAGTCTTCTTCTAACCCAAGATGTGTTTTCTGCTTGTCCTGTTGCTAATTGATATTGAAATAATAAATATGCATAACTAACACCAGAGTCATGTAGAAATGGCGGGGTCTTAACAAACCATCTTGGAATACTTCTAATACGGCCACATCTAATAAGTTCCCACATCCCCTTCTTACGACTTGCTGTTAATTGGGACTGAAGAACCTCAATATTTGAGCATCCTTTTGAACTTGATAAAAGGTCAGAATCAAATTCTTCAATTGCCATTGATGGATTCAATAATTGGAATTGTTCATCAGAATAATATAGAGACGAGAAGTTCACTATTGCATAAGGCGTGATCTGACTTTTCATCTGCTCTTTAATATCGTTTATCTCTTCAATTTGATATTGGCTGGCAAAACGAGGTGCAAAAGTCTTTAAAACAAAACTTCCAGAGAAAAAGGCCACAATTAGGGCCGTGAATATGAGTACAATATATGGTTTCATTAAATCTTTAAAATCCCAGCATTTACATTAGAGGTTGTATCGCTCATAATTGTCCTAGATTAGTCAGAAATTTGTCAATTCTGCCATAACACAAAGCAAAAGGAAATCTCATGCTCATTCTTGGTGTCGACTTAGAAGGAATCAACGAAAATCTTACACAGAAAGGCGTAAACCTCAATGTCGATAGAGTTACTGAAATTGGTGCAGTCCTATGGGATACACGAATCAACTCTCCAGTGAGAATCTTCTCAGAGCTTATTGACGAAAAAGATCGTCTTAAACTTACTCAAGAAGTTATCGAATTAACAGGAATTGATGAGCAATTATTAAAAGACTGGGGACGTCGAGGTGACGAAATTAAGATGGCCCTTGAAAGATTAGCTCTATTAATTAAAAAAGCAGACTATCTTATGGCGCACAACGGTGCAAAATATGACAAGCCAATGTTAACGGCCATGTTTGAAAGATACGAAGTAGATATGCCAAATAAGATTTGGATTGATACCCAAGAAGATATCGAATACCCAAGTAAAATCAGACATAAGTCCATGGCAATGCTTGAGCACTCTCACGGCTTTATTAATCCATTTCCACACCGTGCGGTTACAGATGTTCTAGCAATGCTTAAAATTGCTTCTCACTATGATTATGCAAGAATGACAAAGCTTGCAAGTGCACCAAAAGTTCGCATCGTAGCAGAGCTGAAGGCACCAAATTGGAAGAATAAGCAAGAAGTTGAAAAGTTTAATACTATCAAGCACAAAGTTGCACGTGCTCGCTTTCAATGGGATCCAAATGTAAAAGAATGGTCTAAGATTGTTTCTCAAGTTCATATTGATGAAGGTAAGCTCATGTATGACTTTGACTGGAGACTCTCATAAGATATTCTGATCGAGCGCTACCTGTATATAAGTTTCGCCCAGGAAAGAACCCTCACCCACTCAAAAAAGATGGGCATATGGAATTTACAGGTGAACCAGAAACAAATGCTCTAAAAAGTAGTGCAGACTTTAGAAATAACTCAGATTATCTATACGCTATTGACCTGATTAATCACGGTTACTACTGGGAATGTCACGCGTATCTTGAATCACTTTGGAATGAACATAACCGAACTGATGATTATGCCATCCTCTTTAAGGCCATCATTAAAATTGCGGCAGGCTTACTTAAAAGAGATATGGGCCAAGAAAGCGCTTGCGCCACTCACCTTGAGCGCTGCCTTGAATTATTAGACCAATTAAATTACGAAGAATTTTGCGGCATCAAACTTATGGAATTAAAAGTTCTGGTTTCTCATATGCTCAGCAAACCGCTGGAAAGCAGACCAGATCTCATCATCAAACTTAGGCTTTAGCTGCTTTTTATCAAGAGCTTTTCTCATACAATAGAGCCATTCATCACGCTCAGCAAAACCAATCTTGAATGGGAAATGACGTTTTCTCATACGAGGATGGCCATATTTTTCAATATAAAGACTTGGGCCCCCAAGCCATCCCGATAGGAACATAAATAATTTCTTATTTGCACCATCAAGGGAAGTGGCGTGAAGCCCACGACACTTTGATGCTTTTGGGTCAGTATCCATGATTTCGTAGAAATCATCCACAAGCTCTTGGACACCAACTGCGCCACCTAGTTTTTCATAAGGAGTCATTTTAAATTTACGAATGAGAAATTCTGGTAGTTTAATTTTCATAATAAAAAAGGGAGTCAATTGACTCCCTCTTATATATCACTATTATTCAGATATTTGAATTAATTTTGGATATTGTTAAGTAGACGGTATGCTTCGATACGTCCCGACTTAGCTTTTGTAATAAGAGTAGCATTTGGAACTGCTGTCTTATAAATTCTTTCCTTGATCTCAGAAAATGAAAGTTGATCTTCTTTTGATAATAGAAGTCCAAGAACACCTGAAACCATTGGTGTTGCCATTGAAGTTCCTGACATTTTCTTATAACGCTCACCTGGAACTGTTGAAAGAATATTAGAACCTGGAGCAAATACGTGAACTGTTTCTTGTCCGTAGTTAGAAAATGATGAACGATTACCTTTACCGTCCATTGCACCTACTGAAATTACATTTTCAACTTCATAATTTGCTGGGTACGTTGATCTAACATCATTATCTGAACGAGAGTTTCCTGCAGCAGCAACAAATAGAACACCTTTATCACGTGCATTCTCAATTGACTCTTTTAATGCTTCTGAATATTCTCCTCCACCCCAAGAGTTAGAAAGAATTTTTGCACCATTAGCAACGGCATAATCAATTGAAGAAATTGCATCAATTGTTTCACCTGAACCACTATCACTTAGGAATTTAATCGACATAATCTTAACATTTGCCATTACTCCCATGATCCCAGTTCCATTATGACGAGCACCAATTACACCAGCACAGTGAGTACCGTGAGAGTGACCATCCATTGGATCTGCATCTTTATTAGCAAAATCATATCCGTAAACGTCATCAACAAATCCGTTTCCATCATCATCAATTCCATTACCTGCAATCTCGCCTTCATTCTTCCAAGTATTGGCCTTTAAATCAGAGTGAGTGTAATCAACACCTGTATCAATTACCGCTACTACTAAATCACGATTTCCAGTTTCAACATTCCATGCTTGAGTAGCATTAATATCTTCTCCAGCTTTACCTCTTGAAAACCAACCACCACTATTGCGGCCATCATTTAGTAATCCCCATTGCTTAGAGAATTGCTCATCACGATTCTCTGTTAGAGCAGATTCTACTGATTGAGGAGCACTAAAATCATTTAAGTTAATGATCCAGTTCTTTTCAACGTACTCTACTGCAGGATCAGCAACTAACCCTTCAAATTTTTCTTTAACAACAGCAAATGTACCAAAGCTAAGCTTTCTCATTTGAGCGTCAGCATACGTTGTATTAACAAATGATTCGTATCCTGGCTTAAGTTTTACAATGTAACCGTTGAAGTCTTGAGCTGATGCGCTCAGTGCACAAGTTAGTCCAAGTGCTAGAAATAGTTTTTTCATGTTTTTATCCTTATGTTCTTCCGTGACCAAAAGTTTTTCAATTCTAAAACTATTTCAAATTAATTTTCTTAAGACAAGTTCACTTTACAAGGTGTAAGAAGTTGTTACGATACCCGACTTTACATGTCGGATGATTAAAACTTTGAATAGCTTAGACAATTGGGTATGATAATTGCGTTTAGCTAAGGATCACAAATGACGGATATGCCAAATAATAACGAAACAAGAAAAAAAGAGAACCCATTCATTAATCTAATATGTAATGTGGTTATTCCTTCAGTAATTTTAACGAAATTTTCATCTGAAGAATATTTAGGACAAGTTAATGCCTTAATCATAGCATTGGCCTTTCCCCTTATCTATGGAGCATGGGACTTTATTTCTCAAAGAAAGTTTAACTGGATTGCGGCCATTGGTCTTATCAGTGTTTTACTTACTGGTGGAATTGGACTTTTCCAACTTAATAAGACCTGGATGATTGTAAAAGAAACTGCCCTTCCTCTAGTTATTGGTTTATTTGTTCTAGCTTCACAATTTACTAAGAAGCCACTTGTTAAGACTTTAATAGAGCAAATTTTTGATTTAGAAAAAATCCATCAAGCAATGGAAGAGAAGAATATAAAAGACGACTTTGATCAAAAAATCTATATTGCTGGATTTTACTTCTCTTGCACATTCTTTCTGTCTGCAGTTTTAAATTATGTACTTGCTGTAATCGTATTGAAAGGTTCTCCAGGAAGCGTTGAATTTAACGAGAGTCTAGGTAGAATGACGGCCCTAAGCTTCCCAGTAATTTCAATTCCAACAGTTATTGCCACTGGTTTTATTATTTTTGGACTTGTTAATTATATAAAGAAGCAAACTGACCTGCCTCTAGAGGCCATGGTTAAACAACAATAACCCAAACGAAAACGAGAGGGATAGATGCAACAAAATCAATTAGGTAATTCACAAATAAAAGTAAGTAAGATCTGTCTAGGGACAATGACATGGGGTGAACAAAACACACAAGAAGAGGCCCATGAGCAATTAGATATGGCCCTCGAATACGGTGTCAACTTCATCGATACAGCAGAGATGTATCCTGTCCCAGGACGAAAAGAGACATATACTAAAACAGAACAATATATTGGTACTTGGGATAAGATGCAAACGAAGAGAGACCAATTTGTTCTCGCTTCTAAAGTTGCAGGCCCGGGGAGCATGGATAGCTACATAAGAGAAAGTGAGATTAGAAAAACTCCTTTTTCAAAGTCCGATATCAAAACAGCTTGTGAAGCTTCATTAAAAAGACTTAAAACAGATTATTTAGATCTCTACCAAATTCACTGGCCAGCACGAGTAACTAACTTCTTCGGCCGTCTAAATTACGAGCACTTCACACCAGAAATAGAAGTATCATTTCGTGAACGAGTAGAAGCGATTGGTGAATTGATAAAAGAAGGAAAAATCCGTACTTGGGGACTTTCAAATGAAACACCTTGGGGTGTGATGCAATACCTTAACGCTGCAAAAGAATGTGGTGTCGATGCACCCGTTTCTATCCAAAATCCATACTCTCTACTAAATCGCTCTTTTGAAGTTGGCCTTTCAGAAATGGCCATCAGAGAAAAAGTTGGGCTTTTGGCCTACTCACCACTTGCCTTTGGAGCCTTAAGTGGAAAGTACCTTGGAGGTGCTAAGCCAGAAGGTGCAAGATTAACGATCTTTGGTGAATACTTCACACGCTATTCATCTGAGCATGCAGCAAATGCAATTAGAGAATATGCAACACTAGCAAATGATGTTGGACTAACACCGGCCACTCTAGCACAGGCCTTTGTTAATGACAGAGAATTTACAACATCAAATATTATCGGTGCTACAAATCTTGAGCAATTAAGAGAGAATCTAGCAAGTAGTGAGATCACACTAGATACTGAGACTCTCCAAAGAATTGAAGATATTCATAAGATCTTCACGATTCCTTGCCCTTAATTGGAATTTCTTGCCTAGTCCTCCACTAAGTTTTTGATTTTACATATTTTGTTAAAATCTATTTATGAACGGATGTGGAGGAACTCATGTTTAATCGAATTAGAAAGACCAATAATGAATTCGATCAGGGTAAAAAAGAGTTAGCGAAAGTGTTTTTTGAACTTGAAGAGTTTGAAGATGCACCTTTAAAAATGGCCCTTTCAACTTATGAGTCTCTACGTGAAAGCACAAAATCGAGTGAAGACTTCTTCTACTATTTAATTGAAGACTCTATCTTCACATCACTATATGCAACATTTTATGAAAAAATTTTTCAGGCCATCGCCTCTCATCCAGAGCGCGCACTTGATTTAATTGATAGCTTTAGTGCTGATGTTGATGAAAGAGAGCAAATTATCGCAACTCAAACACAGCATCATTTAAACTTTGTTGAAAATTATGGAATGTGTAATGGCTGTTCATCTTGTGAATTCCACCAGGATGTTGCCGAACTCATCTCTTATTATCAACGTGGTGATATTAATTTCTTCACAGAGTTATTCCTAGGTATGCAAACAATGCAATTTGCCATGGAGTACTTCCTCTACGACTACATTCCTAGTAATCCTGCCTACGCTAAATTATGTGGACCTGAATATATCCAATACTGGCGTGAATTGATCTACAATTATTGCAAAGTTAAGGCCCGTGAACTTTAAAGATAAACTTACAAGTTCTATCTTTAAGCTTTACTAAATTGCATAAATTAAAACTCCTTAATATCATTAATAGGATTATAAAAAGGAGTTTATAATGAAAGTAATCATAAGTTTACTACTGCTTCTGCCTGCCTTTGGTGCTGGGCTTAAAATTGGAAATGACCTAACGTCAAACCCTGTTGAGGGAACAATCCGTCTTACATGCTCTGATCGTAATGGAAGAGACTTTCGCTTTGTCGATTGCCGCGCAAACTTCTTAAGTCCATCAGAATTCTCAAAATTCGTTCTTGGTGAAGGTGAAAGAGTTGATGCTGATGAAGTAACTCTTTACTACAAAGACCACAAGGGTCGCACGAAATCAAAATCATCACGCTTTGACTCTGAAAAAGGTGAAAGTAAGAATAGATTTAACCTTTGGATACATACACTTTTTCAAAGACCTCTCCTAAATTATTACGGAGAAAATGAAGTTGAGTATAAGCTTGAAAAAGATGGACGCGAAGTTGCAACAGGAAAGTTTGTCGTTAATGTTGAAAAACAAGAAACGAAATACTGCCCTCAAGCAAGTTACTGGTCAAGCAACCTAGATGACTGCCGCTTCCCTTCTAACTACTGTAGTCGATATTTCCGCGATTATAATTATTGCCAATAATAAAAAAGCCTCCATTTTGGAGGCTTTCTTTTTTCTATCAATTAGATACTTTTTTAAACACGGTATAGAGCTGATGCCCAAGTAAAGCCTGCACCAAATGCAGCAGAGGCCACAAGCATACCAGGCTTTAAAACACCCTCTTTCATGGCATCATGCATTCCAAGTGGAATTGTTGCCGCTGTGGTATTTCCATATTTTTGAATTGTATTGAATACTTTTTCTTCTGGGATTCCCATCATTTCAGCAACCTTAGAATTAATTCTTAGGTTTGCTTGGTGAAATAAGAAAACATCCACATCATCAATTGTAAGATTATTCTTTTCAAGTAGAGCACCAAGACTTTCTGCCATTCTCTTCGTTGCGTGAACAAAAACAGTGCGCCCATTCATTTGTGGGTAATGTAATTTTTCGTCAAGCATTTCTTGAGACATTCTTTCAGATGAATCAAATCCTGTTCCCGGAGCTGGAATCCATAATTCCTTAGCATACTTTCCATCACTATTAAGACTTGCATCGATGAAACATGGCTCTGATTTTTTATCGTTAACTTCAGCTGCACTCATAACAATTGCACCGGCTCCATCACCAAACAGAACAGCAACATTTCTTCCATCAGGCGTTTGATCTAAGCCTTTTGAATGAACTTCTGCTCCAACAACAAGGATATTTTTATTTGTACCTGTGGAAATAAATTTATCTGCAACAGACATTGCATAAAGAAAGCCAGAACATTGTTGTCTTAAGTCTAGACAAGGAATTTCACTCATTCCAAGTTTTGCCTGAAGAAAACAACCTGTTCCAGGAAAGTCAAAGTCAGGAGAAAGAGTTGCAAAAACAATCATATCTATATCTTCTTTATTAAGCCCAGCATTTGAAATTGCTTCTTCACTTGCTTTTACGGCCAAATCAGATGTTGATGTTTTAGAATCAACCCAATGACGTTGCTCAATTCCCGTTCTTTGAACGATCCACTCATCAGAAGTGTTCATCATTTCTTCGATATCAGTATTCTTATAAACTTTTGGTGGTACGTAAGAGCCCACACCAATAATTTTACTTGCCAATACACCCATAGTATTTCCTTTTCATAAATCTTCTTACATTTGAATTGGTGAATGATATTTTACAAATTTAACACAATATTCTTAGATGCGATAGATAGCTACCTTACAATTTTATCTTTATTAATTTGCCCCGACATAACTTTTATGCTCGAGTATTTCCCCTCTTTTTTTATTGGCCATCATATTTTTTCTTGTTAACATATTTATATTCCAAGGAAGGAATTAAAATGACTAAGCTTAGTCACCTTTTGGTGCTTTTATCCATTCAAATAAGTTTCAGTGTTCACGCAAATGTTCACTTTAATCTTACCTCAACCCCTCTCAGTAAAATAAATTACTATCCTGAGAATATTGAAAAGTATCTAAATAAAACTCATTCAAAAAACAATTCAAAACAAAATCTCAAGCAAGCCTTGCGCAATATTATTGTCTCAGGACATATAAGAAAGGCCGGGCAAAAAGATATCTTAACAAGTTCATGTAAAGGTCTAAAAAATTGCTACGAGCAAAAAGCTCCTGATAGTTACAAGCAAGCAAGAAAGTATCTATTTGGAGATATTTATCTGAGACAAAGCCGCGGTCAGTACTTTGTTAAAGATGTTTATTGTAACCAAGAAATTGGTGAAAACGATGGTATCGGGCCAATGCAAATTCCAAATCACCGAGTCATGAATTGTGAACATAGCTGGCCTCAATCTAAATTTAACCCTAACGAAAGTCGCAACACACAGAAGAATGACCTACACCACCTCTTTCCAGTAAACTCTCGAGCGAATTCATCAAGAAGCAATCATCCTTTTGGCGAAGTAACTGGGCGAGCTGTAAACTCTAATTGCACATCTTCTTCAATAGGAGAAGTTAATTACGAGGATCAACTAACCACATCTTTTGAACCGCCACTAGAGATAAGAGGAAATATTGCTCGCGCTCTATTCTACTTCTCTACTCGCTACAACTTAGCAATTGATGAGGCCCAAGAGTACTACTTAAGAAGATGGCACCGTGAAGATCCAGTTGATGATTTTGAAGTGCAAATTAATAATCGAATTTATGAAATTCAAAATAGTCGTAACCCATTTATTGACGACGAAGAATTAGTCAATGCTATTAAAGATTTTTAAATACTCAATTTTTATAATGGCCATTATTTCTTGTGCCACTCCTACTAAAGAAAAAACTAAGCCTCTCACTCGTCGAGAGCGTCAACTTCTATATTACCAACGTCTAAGAGCTGCCCAGTGGCAGGAGATAACAAAGAAGAAAAAGTCGACTCCTTCATATCACAGAGATAAGAAAATATCGGTTCAGCCTAAACGCCAAAAAAGAAAGAAAAAAAAGAAGCCACAAATTATCCCAGTTGATCCACATGGACAAAGAATTGAAATAGAGCAATTACTAACATTCCATTGTATAAAACAACGTATGGATAATTGCGATGAATTATCGACTCGTATTTTTGATAAGTGTCTCCAAGAATATAATCCCGGAGACAGACGACTGACTGACTGTATAAAAAAATCTCTAAGATAGAAGTTTAATTAGCTGCTTTCTTTTCTTTTTCAACAGTTGAATCTTCAATCTTCTTAGCGTGCTTTTCATGCTTTTGAGTTTCTTGATCTTGTTTCTCTTGGGCCTTTTGTTTTGCCTTTTCAATACGTTTAAAAGACAAATCTGCAACATTATCTAATTTTCCAGAATCGGCCCCAACTGCTTTCCCAGCTCTTCTCCATTGATTAACTCTTGTTCTTCCTCTTCACCTTTCTTCTTTGCATCAGGACGCTTCCTAAATCGCCAGTAAGCTTGAATGAGATTCTTACACTCCTTCTCTTCAAGCTTGAGTCTTTCCTTCAGGTTCATAAATTTCTCCTTGGTCACATTTTGGGAAATATATTCTATTTGGCCACAGTAGTGCATCAATAGCAACTTAAGAGAGTTATAGATTTCCAAAGTGCACAAAATTTAGTTTTTCTAAACTATTAATTAAGTTTTAAGAAGTTAGATACTACTTATTGAGTTAAGTACCGCAAAGGGGTATAATTTAATAAATGAAAAGCTTAGTGATAAACACGACATTAAAGGCTTCAGTGGATGAAATTCTGAGCAATTTCAATGCAAAAACAATGCAAGAAGCAACGCCCCCCTTCATCAATCTTGAAGTTACGCGCTTTGATGGAGTTGAATATGCTAATCAGACACATATGATTACTTCTATCCTTGGTCACTACCAGTCTTGGATAATTGAAGTGATGCAAACAAAGAGAACCGACAAAGGTATAATCATTCGAACAGAGGCAACAGAGTGCCCATTCCCGTTTAACCTTTGGATTCACACTTATCATATTCGTATGCTTGAAAATGGCATGACTAAAATAACAGATAATATAAAGTATAAAACAGAAAACTTCCTCTTTGATCTTTTAATCTACCCTATCGTCTACTTCATTATGTACTACCGTAAGCCAATTCTAATGGATAAGTACAATAAAGAAGTCAATATATAGACTCTTATGAATAAAGAAAAACGCGCTCATTGTGATAAATGTCACAGGCCTTTGAAGTCTTGTCTATGCGCACATGTAAAACCAGTAAAAATTCAAACTCCTATTACTATCCTTCAAAGTAAAGATGAGGCAAAGCACCCATTTAACACCGCAAAGTTTGGGCCACTTGCTAGTGATAAGATTAGGATTATAAAAAGTGATGATATTACAGAAGAAATAATAGACGAACTTACCTCAAAAGAATCGTTTCTATTATTTAAGAATGAACACTCAAGGCCTATTTCTAAAAGCGATCTTCCAAAGGGAGAGATGATAGTCTTAGATGGAACATGGAAGAAGGCCAAAGGTGTTTACTTTAAATGGCCTAAGCTAAGTTCGATTCCGTGCTACCACCTTGAAGAAGATCAAAGAACGATCTACTCCTCAATAAGAAAGTCCTGTGGTGAAGAACATTTATCGACTTTAGAGGCCATAGGAATGACTTTAAAAGCACTTGGGGAACTCAATGAAAATTCTTATGAGGAATTAATTTCTCCACTAAAAAAGCTAATTGAACAACAAGAAGCTTTCAAAAAATGATACAATATATTGTATGAAGATGCTTGTCTCTCCTCGCCTTAGTGAACTTGACTCATGCCCTTACTTAGAAGGTCACATGGAACAACATGAATTCTTCTTTGCGGGAGAGCTGGCCTTAGATGAACTTGATTATCTTTTGCAACACGGTTGGAGAAAATTTGGTCAATTCGTCTTTCGCCCCACGTGTCCAAATTGCGCAAAATGTATCCCTCTTAGAGTTGACCTCTCCAGCTTTAAAGCAACTAAGAATCAAAGAAAGTTTCTAAAAAAACATCAACACCTGCAAATTAAGTTTACTCCTCTAATCTTTAGAAAAAGACATTATGAAATATATAGAAAGCACGGTATCGAGAGATTTCAAAATAGTATTGATGCTTCAATTATAGATAATGAGCAATTATTTAAAGAGACTTTTTATCGCTTTACTGGAACCCAATTATTGAGTGAAATTTTTGAGGATGGTAAATTGATAGCTTTTGGTATCTTAGAGCAGTCAGAAAGTGCTCTTAGTAGCGTTTATTTTAGTTATGATCCAGACTACGAGAAAATGAGCTTGGGTCACCTTGGAGCATTAAGTGAGATCTTATATGCAAAAAGTATAGGCCTTGAATATTACTACTTGGGATACTGGGTTGAAGAAAATAAGTACATGAGATATAAATCCCGCTACACCCCTCATCAATTATATGACTGGAAAGAGCAGACTTGGAAATTAGCGGATAATTCTTCGAAAGGTTAAATTTATCCTTGGCCCAACTTTTCTTGCAGTTTTATTTAACTGGTGCTTCCAGTAATGTTGGGTTGCTCCCTTCATAATAAGTAAGCTTCTATCCTCTAACTCGATTTCTACTTTTTCACATGATTTATCAAATCGATGCTTTAAGACAAATTTTCGAGTTTCACCAAAAGAGGCCGAAGCGATGACTGGGTTTCGCCCTAAACTTTCTTCATCATCACTATGCCATGAGGCGTAGTCTCTTCCATCGCGATAGAGATTACAAAGACAGCCATTAAAACTTTCACCTGTTATTGCTTCAATTTCATCTTTAATCGTTTTTAATTCTTTATTCCAATCATTTCGTAAAAGCTTGATTCCTGAGTAACTATATTCCATGTCATTTGAATACCATGCCTGAAGTCTAGGAATATCGTGAGTTTTACCATAAAGCGTAATCTGATCTTGGCGTAGATTTAACGAGTTCTTCAAAGCCTCAAAATCGACTTTAGTGCGTCCAAAGAAATTTGGGTAATAAATGATTTTAGCGTCTTTTAAATTATAGACAACTTCATCACTAGTTTCTTGTGTACTTTCTCCAAAGAGATCAAATTGATTCATGGCCAGATATTAGCATTAAGAGCATAAACTCTTCAAATCACAAGTCTAAAAATGCCAAAAATAGGACACGCTCATAAATAGCGTAATTCCTGCCTAAGTACCTAAAATCTCTATAAATCTTATATAATAGTAAGAGATTAACCAAAGGTTCGCTAAAATTACTATATAAGGTAAGGAGTTTGCTATGCATATGGCACAACGAAATTTCATCATATTCAAAAAAATCTTAATTACTGTGATTTCATGGTCTCTATTACTTACACCAACAGCAAATGCTTTGGCACAGCAAGAGACTACTCCAACACAGCAGGAAACTTCAGCACCTCAAGAAGGTACAGAGACTGAAACTGAAACATCACAACAGTCGACGACGCAAAATAGCACACCACCTTCGAGTATGAATCCTAATTACTGCCATGAAGATGGTAGTGCTAAGGACTGCCCTAGTAAGTATGTTTATAATTGCCATCTAAAGAGTTGTGTAGCGAATGAAGATAACGAAAACTACAACCAAGAGTATATGAAATGCGGTGGTAGTGAGAAGTGTCAGGAAGAACTTAAAGCGGATGCTAAAATGTTCACAGAACATAAGGCCACTGATGCTAGTTCCGTAAAATCCAAAGACGATGTACTTCGTTATCTAAAAGTTGCCGCAAATATTGGATATGGATGTGTACTCCTTGGAGCCGGTGGTTGTGATACAGACTTTGGTCTACAGATAGCAGCAGTTATTATTATGTCATCAGCAGTCATGAGCTTAATGGGAGATACATATAAGGATGACTTTAAGAATGCAAAGAAACGTCTTGAGAACCTAGAGAAAACTGATGAAAAAGGCTGGAACCATAGAATTCAAAGAGAAGCACTAAAAGCTGAAATTGATATGTTAAAGGACATGGAAAAAGCAGCGAAGAAGAAGATGAAGCACCATCAGAGAACATCCACACTAATATCAATTGTTGGGATTTTAGCTGGTATTTGTATCGCTTTAACTTGGACTGGTTGTAGTGTAAGTAATCCATGTTCTGGTTGGGCCTTTGGCCTAAGTGCTGTCGCCTTTGTCTTAGAGATGAAAGCTAATCAAATTGCGAAAAAGGCCATGAAGAGTGCGCAAAGTGCACGTCAAAAAGCGCAGAAGGTTTTAAAGAAATTAGAAAGCCGATATAATAACCAATACAGTGCAGGGAGAACGCAAAAGATTGCAACAAGCTCTGCTGGAACAGTCGGTCAGTCTGACTTCCAAAACGCTTCAGTATCTCAAAATGAAGCTTCTGCAGGAAATGTTCAAGGAGAAGTTATTTCGGAAGTTCCTGAGATGAATATCAACATGGGTACACTTGGAACGAATGGACAGAACTTTCTTAACGAAACAGGTGGAGCAGAGGTAATCGAAGGCTTCAACCGCACAGTTAAAGAAGGTGATACAAAGTATGTTAACGATTCTATCGATAAGAATGCAGCTAAAATTTCAAAAGCAGCAAGAAAGGTATTAGAACTAGTCGCAAAATCAAAGAAGGCCGACGATAAAGCAAAGTCTGCGGCAAATGCATTTCTAAATCCTAATAGTGAAGATAGTCAAAGATTTCTTGCTAATACTTTAGCAGATAATACATCCCCTATTGCCATGGCGCTAAATTACCGTAAAGCAGGTGGTGCAAATGCTAGTAAAGAATTAGAAAATAATACAAAAGTAAAACCAGAAACGGCCGTTGCCTACGATAGCTCGTCAAAAGATTATTTAAAGAAAATCAAGGCCCAACTTGAAGATTATGAATCGCTCCTAGCTGATGATACAGGAATTATGGCCATGAGTAATTTTGGAGACCCAACTGTTGATAGCAATGCTGTTGATCAATTAAACCAAAATAATAAAGACCCAAAAGAGACGATTCATAAAGACTCTGGAGTCTCTCTATGGAAAATTATTTCAAATCGTTATAACGAAATAAAATTGAAGAAAATTCTAGATTAAAAATATTCTAAGCTTCACAGCATGAGTCATTTGACTTTGATGCCTGTGAAGCTTTCTTTGCCTCTAGCTCATCACAAATCTTTTGAAATTCTCGATGAAAGATATGTTTAAACTTCACCATCTCGTAATTAGCTGAAATGCCATGACGCTTTTTAGGATCTTCTTCAGGTACATCTAAGGCCACTGGAGTTGTTTGTGTAAAGAAGTCATCGTTAAGTTTATGAACACCAAGACCAAATGGTAAGAACTTATTTCCAATAGTGAAAACAGGGCGTCCACAACTTAGTGCCTTAAGGGCAAAATGTGGGAACTTCACTTCAGTATCAATGACATAATTAGCACCAGCATAAAGAGGAGCTAGCTCGCCTGAGCACTTATTTCCAAAAAAGAATTGAGGATACTGGCCAAGAAGTTCACCTAAATGATCTTCTTTACCAATGAATTTAAATTTATGATCTTTATAAGTTTCAATAAAAAGGCGTGCTTCTTCAATACTTAGAGGTTCACAATTTATTAAGAAGTAATCCCTTTTAAACATGCCCTCAGGTAATACTTTATAGTCTTTGAGAGATGTTGCCGGTGTTACCTGTTTTGCATTTGGAAATTGAGATAAGATATATTCTTCATTAGTCCAAAGAGTGTCGGCCCTCTTTAAGTACTTCATTTGCTTTGAACGAACAAAGGAGCTAAAAAATCTTTTCAAAAGAGAAAGGTTTTTCTTACCTTGATTAATGTCTTCAATGAGATAAGTAAATAGATGGGTCTTATCACAAACCTTGATTTCTTGTGAAAAACCTCGAGAGAGATTGACAACTAAATCAACACTACAAGGTATAAATAGTCCCTGGGCAGCTCCATGAATAAGATGAGACTTATCAAGTAGTTCATCCCAAGACTTAACCATCTTGCTTAAAAAAGTTGAATGAATTTTACGTTGCTCAACTGGCCCAATGACCTGCCCCTGTCTATGTACAAGTGTATAGAGTTCAACATTTTCACCAATTACACCCATCATTGTTTCAAGACATTCAATATAAAAGTCTCTTTCAACAACAGCATCACAACTTACAACAACTTTTAGCATATATTTCTCTTCTACTTTTTGTATTCTCTAAAGAATTTTGCCGTTCTCTCAATCCCTTCAGCAAATGTTACTTTTGGTAAATATCCTAATTTCATAACACGATTTATATCTGGTCTTCTACGCTTAGGATCATCTTTTGGTAATTCTTGATAAGTTAATTTTGAAGATGAATCAAGAGCATCAACAATCAACTCCCCTGTTTCTTTAATTGAGTACTCATCAGGGTTTCCAATATTATATGGCATATGATCACCAAGCATTAAAACGTGATCAATAGCATTAGCAAGATCCGTCACATAACAAAATGATCTCGTCTGACTTCCATCACCATAAACAGTAATATCTCGTCCTTCTAAGGCTTGATTGATAAAGTTTGGAATAACTCTCCCATCATCAGGACGCATTCTTGGCCCATATGTATTAAAGATACGAATAATTTTTGTATCCACATTATATTTTCGACGATAAGTCATTGTTAATGCTTCAGCATAACGTTTCGCTTCGTCATAGCAGCTTCTTGGACCAATTGGATTTACATGACCAACATAATCCTCGGTTTGAGGGTGAATCTCTGGGTCTCCATAAACCTCAGAAGTTGATGCCTCTAAGAAGCGTGCCCCATGATCCTTTGCAAGCTCTAATAAGTTTTGTGTACCAATCGAATTTACAGTCATAATTTCCAAAGGAATAACCTTAAAATCAATTGGTGAAGCTGGAGAAGCAAGGGATAAAATATAATGGAATTTTATATCTCCGAAATCTGGTAGGCCATGAGTTATGTCACATTCCGTAAAGTGGAAGTTTTCATATTTAGATAGTAATTCAATATTTGACTTAGACCCTGTAATAAAATTATCTAAACCATAAACAGTAGCACCTTTATCTAAATATAATTGTGCCACAGTAGAAGGAACAAATCCGGCTGCACCTGCAATTAAGAAATTCTTCCCTTTGTGATCCATTGGTAATTCTAACATCTATATATTCTCCGTACTTTTAATAATTCGTTTGTGCTTCAAGACGTTCTTGTTTTCGATTGGCCAATTGTAGCATTGTGGAACTTAACAGTAAAAGTATACCACCTGTAATCTGAACAAAGCTCAGCTTTTGATCAAGGGCAACCCAGTTAATAATCACAGCAAAGAATGGAAATGACATTTCGGCCAAAGTACAAACTTTTGCCGTTACCAAGCTTAGACCTCGGTAGTAGAAATACATACCAAAAACACCTGATATTAGAGCGAGTACACTAACTTTTGCCCACAACTCCATTGGAAAGACAAGGCCAACATCATTAGCGGCCATAAATGGAATAATTGCAATGAAACCAACGGCAAAACGGATGGCCATAACTTCTTTTTCAATCCATCCCTGTTTGATTAAATACTTTCCAAAAACTGTCGCACTCCCCCAACTTATGACTGCAATTAAGGCAAGACAAAGTCCATACAATGATGAGCGATCAAAGCTCAATTTTCCTGTTTTAATGAGGTTGATTGCACTAACAATATCATAATAACTAATTAAGATAGCTCCTAAAATAGCTAGGAGCGCCCATACAAGAAATCGTTTCGTGATTCTTTCTTTTAGAATTATATAGGCAAGACTTATGGCCACAAATGGTTGTAACTTCTGTAGTAAAATAACAAGAGAAGGGTTTATAAGTGAGAAAGACTTTGTAAAAGACAATGTAGCAATTGCTGAACCCATTGCTCCAATTATGAGAAAGCATAGAAGTTCAAATGCCTTCATTCTCATGATTTTCTTTCTTGCCGCATAGAGACCAGGTAAGAAAATAATCGTTAAAAACAAATGCTCACCGAAGACAATAATTTCACTACTCTTATACTTATAAAGAAGAGGATATCTTATAAGAGTATCAAGGGCCCAAATAAAGCAGGCAATTAGAATGAAAATTAATCCTTTCACTACTTATTATATTCCTTCATAAAGTTATCAAATGACTCTTTTGCACGATCTGATGCCAATTGTTTTTTTACTTTCTTTCTATTTTTACGATCACGTCTTTGCTCCTTTGTAAGAGCAACCGGTGGTAGTAATCCGAAATTAATATTTGATGGCACAGGCTTTGGCACAGTCATTACATAATTTACGAGTGCTCCCATTCCTGTTTCAACTGGAAATGGCCTTACTTCTTCACCTCTTAGTTTCTTAAGTAGTTGAAAAGCAACATAAAGTCCCATTGAAGCAGACTCAGTGTAGCCTTCAACACCAGTTATTTGACCTGCAAAGTAAATATTTGGGAACTTCTTAACACTTAAATCAAAGTCTAGAAGAGTTCTTGAATTGATAAAAGAGTTTCTATGAACAGAGCCAAGATGAAGAAAACTAGCGTTTTCAAAACCAGGGATCTTACTAAAGACGCGTTTTTGCTCAGGATATTTTAGACGAGTTTGGAAACCAACCATATTAAAAGCTGAGCCTAGTAAGTTTTCACGTCTTAATTGTACACAAGCATATGGTAGAGAACCATCAGGAAGCTCAAGTCCAATTGGTTTCATACAAGAGAAACGGGCCGTATCAACGCCACGCTCGGCCATGATATCAACAGGCAGGCATGACTCGAAGAATTTATAATCCTCAAAGTTTTGAGCTGGTACTTTTTCGGCCTTAACAAGCTCAGCAATGAAGTCTTCATACTGTTCTTTATTCATTGGAGCATTAAGATAATCTGCCTGCTCCCCTTCTTCTTCACTTACCGGCTTATGGCGATCTTTATAATATAGTTTTGAGTAATCCAGACTATCGCCATCTACCACTGGGGCAATAGCATCATAGAAATAAAAGTCATCATCGGAGATATTCTTAACAATCCAATTTGAGAGACCTTCTGTTGTTAATGGACCAGAAGCAATAACACATGCATCTGCTTCATACTTTGCCATTAACTCTTGTGGATCACTTGCATCCATGGCCACAACTTCAATATTTTCATGATTATGAAGGCGATCAGTTACTTCTCCAGAGAATCCATCACGCTCAACTGCAAGAGCATCTCCTGCTGGAACTGCATGCTTACGAGCACAATCAAGGATGATTGATCCAAGTGCATCCATTTCATATTTTAATAGTCCGTGGCCAGAAGCAGGATTCATTGATTTTAAAGAATTGGTACAAACTAACTCGGCAAAAGCATCAATCTTCTGTGCAGGATTCTTCTTAACAGTTTTCGATTCGACTAAGACAACCTTAACACCTTGACTTGCTAGAAAGTTTGCTGCTTCACTACCGGCCATACCGGCACCAATTACTATAACTTTGTGTGAGTTAGACAATTTCAACCTCTTTAATATACTTATATGATGATATAGACCTTATATATGCAAACATGCTATAAAGTCCATTAATTACCAGTATTTAAGTATTATTATTAACATAGAGACGACGCAATGCAAATAGTCATTCACCAAACAGATCACACAATTGGCAACTTTACACAAATTTACAAATACATAGAAAACCTAACGAGATCTGAAGACTTTCAAGATAATATACATATCTTTCCTGAAACATTTCTTTCAGGCTATCCTCTTCAGGATTTAGTCCTACAAAAAACATTTATTCGCCAATACCATGAGCTTTTACAGGCCCTGAGAGATTTATTTGCAAAGATAAAGCTTTCAGATAAAACGGCGCTTCTTGTTGGTGGACTACGCTACGAATTTAAGGATAACGCAGATATTCCTTCAAATATCTATAACGTTATTTACGAAGTAACAAAGAAATCAAATTTCAATGATATTTACACAAAATGTCTTCTTCCAGATTACGATATATTTGATGAATCTAAATATTATACACCTGGGAGTGCCCCATGTATCTGGTCTCATGCAGGATGTGATTTTGGCCTACTTATTTGTGAAGACATGTGGCATTCTGAACAATATGCTGTTAACCCACTACAAATGCTAATGGATGAGGCCAATGGCAAAGAGTTGAATGGAATAATCAATTTTTCAGCTTCTCCATGGAATATCGATAAAGAAGAAAAGAGAATTAAGCGTGCCAGCGAAATATCACGAGTATTTAAGACACCATTCTACTATGTGAATAAAGTTGGTGCAGAAGATGAAATCATCTTTGATGGTGCAAGTTTTGTCGTTAATGAAACACAAGTCATTGCCAAAGCAAAATCCTTTAAATCCGATCTTATGAAGGTTGAGATTGCCAAAAAATCAAAAATTGAGAATCTTGGAGTGGCCCCTGTTGGTGCTAACTCTTGGGAGTCATTATTTGGGCCACATATCGAAAAGATAAACGGAAAAATGAGCCTTAAAAAGCTCAGTGATGACAAACTTGATGCCATTTTAGGTGCTTTAAACCTAGGCTTACAAGACTACGCTAGAAAATGTGGTATGAACAAATTCTTGGTTGCTCTATCAGGAGGAATTGATTCGGCACTTGTTCTTACGCTTGTGAAGTTATTTCTAAAGCCGGGCCAAGAAGTTGAGGCCATTTATATGCCAAGTAAATTCTCGGCATCACTAAGCTGGGAAATTAGTGATAAATTATGCAAGAATCTTGGAATTAAATTACATAATCTACCAATCAAATTCCTCCATTCATCTGTGCAAAACCTCTTTAATGATAACCTCGACCCATTAGAAGGCCTTGCAGATGAAAATATTCAATCGAGACTACGAGGCTCCTTACTATTTGCTCGCTCAAATCAAACAGGGGCCATGGTTATAAATACATCAAACAAGTCAGAGTTAGCTGTTGGTTATTCGACTCTATATGGAGACTCTGTTGGCGCTATTAGCCTATTGGGAGATCTCTACAAAAGTGAAGTCTTTGCTCTGGCCAGACATATCAATAAGAATTTCAGTGATATTATTCCTGTTGAGGTTATAGAAAGGCCACCAAGTGCAGAATTAAGGGCCGATCAAAAAGATGAAGATTCTTTACCTCCATATGAAACACTGGATATGATATTAGAATCATACCTTTCTTATCGCTACGACTTACCAGATCTTCTTAATTTAGGGTTAAACAAAACTGAAGTTGAAAGGGTGATAAAATTGATATTAAATAGTGAGTACAAAAGGCAACAATTTTGTCCTATACTAAAATTGAAAGACAAAAGCTTTGGTTTTGGTCGACGAGTGCCGATATGTAAGAAGGTTGATTTTAATCTCGGATAACAATAGTGATTCGAATACGCATACTAAGAGGAGTAATGAAATGAATAAAGCCTTTGAAAGAGTTCTTAGCTCATTTGATGAAGTTAAGTCTATGGTTGATGGAGTTATGGCAAATAAGTCCGTTAAAGAAGTTGAAAAAAATGTAAAAGACTTTATTGGCCAAGTTGAAAAAGAGGCCAAAAATGTAATGGATAAAGATATTCCTCGAGTAGTGAAAACGTTAAAGAAAGAAGGTCAAAAAGTTGAGAAGCTTGTTGATTCAACGATACAAAAAGAAGTTAAAGCTGCTAAGAAATACCTAGATGGACATATCAAAGATGTTCAAAAGCTTCAAAAACAGCTGGATAAATTTCTTAAAGATGAAATGAAAAAAGCTAAGAAAAAGGCTTCAAAAAAAGTGAAAGAAGCTGAATCAACTATAAAGAAAAAGGCCAAGCAAGCAACAGGCCTAAAGAAAGCTGCTAAAAAGAAAGTAGCAAAGAAAAAAACAACAAAGAAGACAGCGAAGAAAGCGGCCAAAAAAGCTACTTCAAAGAAGAAGGCAACTGGTGTAAAGAAAGCAGCAAAGAAAACAGCCAAGAAAGCAGCAAAGAAGACAGCAAAGAAAAAAGCCAAATCTTCGACTTCAAAAAAGAAGTCAACTCGCCAATCAACAAGAAGAGCTTAAAATTGTAAATGATTAAAACCTGGGCAGAGTCCTACTCTGCCCTCATATATAAGGTGCAGTCATGGAAAAAAGTCTCAATCAACATATTCAAAAACTTCTTCCGAAGTTTAAACAGTCTAAAAAAACAGAAATCAACCATTTATTACCTAAGGTTGCCACTATGAGTGAAAAAGAGCTCAGAGAAGTTCTTCACAAGATGGCCGGTAGTTTCTCCTGTTATAACTTCCTTCAAATAGGCTCTACACTAAAGGCATTTGAGATGGATCAGCATCTTGACTCAAAGCGTGATCGTGTAAAGAAGGCGCTAGAAGAGATATTGCGAGAATTATAGATAACGTAGTATTTTTATTAACATTCCTCTTTATTTAAGGGATAATGCACACTTAATTACCCTAATTAGAGAGGATTATTTGAAGAAGCTTGAAAGAAATTTAGGGCTATCATCAGTCATTTCCATAAGTATTGCATCAATGCTCGGATCAGGTATTTTTGTTCTGCCAGGTCTAGCTTTTGAAGTAACAGGTCCATATGTTTGGATATCATATTTAATTGCAGCACTATGTGTTCTACCTGCAGCACTGTCTAAGTCAGAACTTGCGACGGCCATGCCTGCCTCAGGTGGAACTTATATTTATATCGAAAGAACTTTTGGGCCAATGGCCGGAACAATTGCAGGCTTAGGTCTTTGGATCTCCCTACTTTTAAAAGCGGCATTTGCCCTCATGGGTTTTGGTGCATACTTAAGTACATTGACAACAAGCTTCGATCTAAAATACCTAGCGTTATTCCTGACAGTTATCATCACAATTTTAAATATTATTGGTGTTGGTAAAGTTAGTGGGCTACTAATTGCTGTTGTCATTACATCAACTCTTGGGCTTACTATTTTAAATATTGGAACACTTTCAACCGCTACCGTCATACCGGGGATTCCATTTTCATTCTCACATATGGATAGTATTTTATTAGCTTCAGGACTTGTTTTTATCTCTTATGCAGGAGTAACTAAAGTTGCGGCTATTGCAGAAGAAATTAAAACACCTGAGAAGAACCTCCCAAGAGGAATTCTTTTATCACTACTTATTGTGACGGTACTTTATTGTGTAACAACACTTGCACTTGCTAAATTTCTACCTATTGATCAGTTAAAAAGTAACTTACGTCCAATTTATACATTGGCCCAAGTATTTGGTGGTAATACATTTGCAACAATCATGGCCATCTTGGCCATCCTTACTATGACTTCAATGGCCAATGCTGGGCTTCTTGCAGCATCACGCTTCCCTTTTGCTATGAGCCGAGACCACTTATTTCCAAAGTCCTTTGGCCATATTCATCGTAAATTCTTAACACCTGTATGGAGTATTCTTGCATCAGGGATTATTATTGCTTGTGCTATCTATTTCTTAAATATTGCAAAAATTGCAAAACTAGCATCTGCATTTATCTTAGTGCTTTATATGTTTGTAAATATAACTGTCATAGCTTTACGAGAAACACATATTCAATGGTATAGACCGACTTATAAATCACCATTTTATCCATATATACAAATTTTTGGAATCATCTCAACTTTCTACTTATTAGTAATGATGAAAGATCTTGCAATTATTGGTCTTGTCTCAATTTCAGTACCAGGAATTTTGATATACTTCTTATATGCAAAAAGTCGTGTTAACCGCAAAGGAGTACTTGGAATTCGTGGAAAGAGAAAGGATCTATTCGATGATACACCAAACTTCTCACCAACAATGCACTCACTTGGCCGTTGTGAACTTGACCAAGATGCCAATGTCGTAGTTGCCTTGGTTGGAAATGAAAAATCTCCAGAGATGCTCATTGATATTGGAACTTCTCTCGCAGATGGAGAGCAAATAGAGGTGGCCCATTTAACAGAGGCGCCAGAACAATCAGACCTGAATGATTTTACAGATGAAGATCCTAATCTTCGTTCATTAAGACGACGTGTTGTTGCAATGGCCATTGAAAAAACAACACCTATTAACTTTGATCCTATTGTTACACACGACCTTTCTAAGTCAATTTTTGAAATTGGACAACGACTTCACTGTAATTGGTTATTCATGGAGTGGAAAGGAAGACTTCGCGGTACATTTACAACTCAAAGTCCAGTTGCGTGGCTGCGTTCACACCTAAGCTGTCACCTAGCAATTTACAGAGATAAAGGAGTAAGATACACAAGAAAAATTCTTATTATCCTTGATGAGAATTCTAATGATGAAGTACTTGCACAAGCAGCATATCATATTGCAAAAAATAACAATGCAGAGCTCACTTTTGTATACTTAACAAATAAAGACTTGGATATTAGCGAAACATCAAACTTAGAAAAGTACATTAGAGATCTCTCTGATGAACTTGATGTAAGAGCGGTTGGTCACATTGAGCACTATCAAAATAAGATTGAGAAGATTGAATCTCTAAGTGTTGAATACGATCTTCTATTATTCAACACAAGTACTAATTATAAGTGGTATAACGTCTTTGGTACTGAAGATGATAAGATTATTGCTCAAGCTTCTTGTTCTGTTTTAGGTATCCATACAGCACCAGCATAAAGAAGCAATAATGACTAAGAAGGATTAACTTGAGGCAAGCAAATCCTAAATGTAGTGTATTCACTTTCAGGATCAAAACTGATAGCTCCACCATGATCATTTATAATTCCTTGGCATATATTTAGACCAAGTCCCGTCCCTTTCGTTCTGCCTTTTGTTGTATAGAAGCGATCAAAAATTTTCGTTGCTATTTCTTTATCAATTCCAACACCAGAATCAATAACATCAAGATAAACTAGGCCGTTGTGATCAAAGAGATTTAACTCAATCCATTGATCACTTAACTCATCAATAGCGTCAAAAGCATTATTAAGTAAGTTAATAATGACTTGGATAATTTCAGAAGAGTTTATATTTACCATGTCGTTATCTGAATCATTAGAGAATACAATCTTTAACGATTCATCAACTGTCGCAGTTTTAAAAAGAGCAATTGAATCATGGATAATAGACGAGAGACTTGTATGCTCTCTTTTTGAACGGTCATCATGAGAGTAAATTTTTAAAGAACTTACAATATTTGAGATACGATCCTTTTGCTCTTTAATTGAATTGATCTTTTCCCTTACTTGTTCAATCGTAAAGTCAGCACCTCTTTTAGAAATTGACTGCGCCTGTAATTCAATAATTGCAAGAGGGTTATTTACTTCATGAGCAATATTAGCTGCCATTTGCCCAAGAGCTGTCCACTTTGACATTTTTTCTATTGCAGACTTTTGAGATTCTATTTCTCGATTTCTTAAAACCTTTTCAGTTACCTCTGCTGTGCGATCTAAATAATACTTTCCAAGAGCACCAAAGTCATGAAACTCCATTGAAGATTCATAATAGACAAGACCGCGATTAGCTACATTAAGTTTTACGATATCAGTTATAACCTCTCCGGGATTTTCAGTGGCCTTTTTCACACGATCTTTAAATATTTCTAAGACATTACCATTAATAAGAGAACTTATATGCTTACCTACAATTGGTTTAATATCCCAATCCTGATCAGTTTTTGAAATATAGACGAAATTTAAGTCTTCATCAAAAACGGCAAAATAATCATTACTTTTTTCTACAATTTCTCTTATTAAGTAATTAGTTGAAGTAGTGGAAAGCTGTATTTCTCGTGGTTGAATCTTAGTAACACAAAACCTGTCCCCTTCTTCAGAGGTAAAAGGTAAAAAAGTCGTATCCCAATTAATTTCTTCTTTATCTAAACTGTCTTTAAGTACAATGACTGAACTTGTTGAAATACCTTCTAGGGCATTATTAATACCGTTAATAATTTTATCTAACTCACTACTTGGAAAATGGTCCTTGTAATAATCATAAACTGGCATTTCTTTATAATTTTCATAAAAGCTCACCAATGTAGAAGACATGTAGAGAAATTTTGATTCAGAATTAATAACGGCCATACGAATATTTTGATCTTCGTAATTTCCGTATTTAAAAATATCAATAAGCTCATCGACTTTCATCTTACCTACGTATCAAAGAATAAATATTGACCACTTGTACCTCTAAACAATATTCGATTACAAGTAATAAGTAGTTATTACACACCAGAAAAAACCATGTAATACACAGCCAAGGGGACTACCAGAGGGACTACCAGAGGGACTATTAGAAGGGCATTCAGGTATCGATGCTACTAAAGTTTAGTTTTAAAGGGGAACTTGAAATTCTAGTTTAATTCAACACTAGGAAAAGTTAATGAGAAAGTCGTGTGTTCGGCATCCTTAACATAAGAGATATGGCCCCCATGATCATTCATGATCTCTTGGCAGATATTTAATCCTAGCCCAGTTCCCTTCTTTTCACCCTTCGTTGTATAAAAACGATTAAAGATCTTACTCGCTAACTTAGGCTCAATTCCATGGCCACTATCGATTATATCAACATAGACCTTATGATTACTATCATCCAAATTAATTTCAATCCATTTATCTTTCAAATCAAGAATTGCATCGTGAGCATTATTTAAAAGATTAATAAATACTTGAATAATCTCGGATGAATTAACCATTACGATGTCATTATCTGAATCATTCGAGAAAACGATCTTTAAGTCTTCGTCAACAAGAGCAGTTTTAAAAAGAGCAATAGAGTCATGAATAAGAGACGAGAGACTTACAGATTCTCTTTTTGAACGATCATCTTGAGAGTATATATGAAGGGAGCTAACAATATTTGCTATTCGATTCTTTTGTTCAGCTATAGAGCGAACCTTCTCAAGGACTTGTTCAATCTTTAAGTCCTTGCCTCTCTTTTCTAGAGCTTGAGTTTGTAATTCAATAATTGCAAGTGGATTATTTACTTCATGTGCAATATTAGCGGCCATTTGACCAAGAGCTGTCCATTTAGACATTTTATCAATCGTTGCTTTTTGAATTTCAATTTCACGATTTCGTAGAACCTTTTCTGTAACATCAGAAGTACGATCAAGATAATAACAACCGAGTTGATTAAAATCATGAAATTCAACTGATGATTCTAGAATTAACTCATTACGAGGATCATCATCAGAACTCATATCAATAGTGACAATATCAGTGATGACAACGCCTGGATTTTCTTTTGCTTTTTTATAACGCTTATAAAATTTTTCAAGAGCTTTTCCAGAAATAAGATCTGAGATATGTAGCCCTAAAACAGACTCGTCACGCCACTTTCCAAGAACTTTTGAAACATAAACGATATAAAAGTCCTTATCAAATACAGTGAAAACATCAGAGCTTTGTTCAACCATTTCACGAATAAAGAAATTTGTAGAACTTGTACTTAAATTGACTTCATGAGGTCGTATCCTTGATAAAACATAGGTATCACCTTTATCATCCACAAATGAATTAAAGTCCACGTCCCAAGTGATTTTTTCTTTATTTAACCGATTCGTTAAAATAGCCTGCGTACATGAGGGTTCCCCATTTAAGGCCTTAGCAAAGCAGTCTTTAACTTTTTTAACTTCTGAATCAGCAAGGTGACCTTGATAATATTCATAGACTGTCATACCCACATAGTTTTCAGTGAAGCCAAAAAGAGTGGTGGAAACAAAAACAAAACGAGCATCTTTATCAAATATAGCAATGCGAGAATTTTGATCTTCAAAATTTCCGTATTTTAATAATTCGATAAACTTCTCTAAGTTCATACTTCCCTAAGGTTTAACAATTAAATAAATTTCACTACACAGTAGTTCTTCTTACCTTTTTTAAGGATAAGGCACGACTCACTAGCTAGATCATCTTTTGAGATTACGTGATCAATATCCTTATTCTTTACATTGTTAATGGCCACACCATTTTGGCCAACCATTTTTCTTGCCTCCCCCTTAGATTTAAAAAGAGGGGTTAGAGCAAGCATATCAAGATAAGAAAGCTCTCCTAATTGAGCTTTATCTAATTCTATTGAAGGTACATCATCAAAGATTCCAGCAAGTTCTTCATCTGTCGTGTTTTCAATGACCTTTCCAAAGAAGAAGTCAGTGGCCCTTATGGCAGCCTCAAGCCCTTCTTTGCCATGAACGAGAGTAACAATTTCTTCGGCCAAGCGTTTCTGAGCTGCTCTTAAATGAGGCTCAGTTTCTACTAACTTTTCATATTCAGCAATCTCTTCAAGAGTTAAAAAAGTTAAAGTTTTAAGATACTTTATAACAGAAGAGTCATCTGAATTTAGTAAGAATTGGTACATCTTATAAGGAGATGTCATTGAAGGATCTAGATAGATTGCTCCACCTTCAGACTTTCCAAACTTCTTCCCATTTGAATCAGTAAGAAGAGGAATCGTCATACAAAAGGCAGGTTTAGAGTGCATCTTACGAGTAAGATCCATTCCTGCAACCATATTTCCCCACTGATCGGCACCGCCAATTTGAAGACTTACATCATATTCTTTATTAAGGTGAGCAAAGTCATAACCTTGAATCATTTGATAAGTAAATTCTGTAAAACTAATACCAGCATCTGAATTAAGACGTGATTTTACTGAATCTTTTGAAAGCATTTCACCTATTCTAAAACGCTTTCCAACATCTCTTAGAAATTCAATAAGTGAAAACTTACCAATCCAATCGATATTATTAACCATGGTAGCGGCATTTTCACCACTAAAGTCTAAAAGCTTTTCAAGTTGTGCTTTTTGTCCCGCCAAATTCTTATCAAGATCATCTTGAGTTTGAAGATTTCTCTCGTCGCTCTTTCCTGAAGGATCTCCAATCATTCCAGTAGCACCACCAACAAGAACGTAAGGCTTATGTCCTTGTTTCTGCAGTCGCATCATTGTCACAACAGCAAAAAGATTTCCAAGTTGTAGGGACTTTGCTGTAGGATCATACCCACAGTAAAAAGATATTTTCTTTTCATTTAAGATTTCTTTTAATTCATCATGCGAGAATTGATTTACAATTCCTCTGGCTTCTAATTCTTCAAAAAAATTCATTAAGCTAATCTCTCTTTGATAATTTTAATTGGAGTCAGCGCCACGACAGTTTTTAAATCTGGCCCATGCGCTCGTCCAGTAAGACAAACACGTGTTCCCATAAATAGTGGCTTCCCTTTTATTTTTAATTCTTTCTTTAAGTAATTCATCCACTCACCGACTTGCTCTTCAGTTACGTTAGTTGTCTGATCAGCAAGCTGAGCCTTTAGGTATTCTTTAATCTGTGGAGTTGTCTCCCACCCCATGGCCTCGTTATATTGATCATCAGCATCGACAGCTGCATCAAAGAAAATCGGCAGGTGTTCGTTAATATGACTAAAAAGCTGAATCTTCTCTTTCATAAGTCCTGCAAACTTAACCTTCCAAGCTTCATCTTGATTATGATACTCGCTTCCTTCAGGAATAAAGCGATCAAAGCCAGCAGCAATATCTTTATCATCTAACTTTCTTAGCCACTGCTCATTGAAGAAGTTTAGCTTTGCAATATCATACATTGCAGAAGACTTAGAAAATCTCTCATAACCAAATTTATCTCCAAGCTCATTTACATCAAAGATATCTGTCTCATCTGGATGAGACCAACCGAGAAGACATAAGTAATTTGCAAGAGCAGCTGGTAAGTAGCCTTGATCTTTATACTGAGTAACAGAAGTGGCTCCGTGGCGCTTAGAAAGCTTTTGACGATCGTGACCAATTAAAAGTGAAACGTGACCAAATCTTGGAGGAGTTACACCCATTGCATCGTAGATCATAAGCTGGCGACAAGTATTATTTAAATGCTCTTCTGCACGGAATACGTGAGTCATTTCCATCTTTGCATCATCAACAACACAACAGAAATTATAAACAGGCATTCCATTTGCTCTTAAAATAACAAAATCCCCTACCATATTTTCTGGAAATTTTACGTGTCCTTTAACAAGGTCAGTGAACTCCCAAGTCTTTCCAGGGTTTTTAAAACGAATCACATATTCTTCTCCAGCATCAATTCTCTTTTGAGCTTGCGCTGGATCAAGGTCGCGAAATTGACCGTGATAAGCATGTGGGTCTTTATTTTCACTTGTGGCCTTTTCAGTTAAGCGCTCAAGTTCAATACTTGTTAAAAAACATGGGTAAGCAAGTCCGCGCTTAACGAAGTCCCAAGCAATATCTTTATAAATTTGTAATCTTTCTGATTGGCGATAAGGGCCAAAGTCCCCACCTTTATCAGGTCCTTCATCGTGTTCAATTCCCATCCACTTAAGATCAGCAATTTGTGCTTCTTCGTATTCACGCTTTGATCTCTCAAGATCAGTATCTTCAATTCTTAGAATATATTTACCACCATTTGCCTTAGCAAATAGGTAGCTATAAAGAGCAGTACGGGCCCCACCAATGTGAAGGTATCCAGTTGGAGATGGTGCAAAACGAACGCGAACAGTCATACAAATCCTTTTAAAAAAATAAATTAAACGTATATCAATGCATTATAGCGTTTTTGAATAGAAATGGCACTTTGAAAATAGGCAAAATACTTGATTTTAGAGGCTTTTTAGAATGGAATCCACATGATTAACGTTCTCGAGTCTCTTTGACATTGAGCGTGATACGATGCAATTCTCACCGTAGCATTTATTAGTGATCTTATGAAAACACATACTGAGCATTTTAAAATACTCGGGTGAGCCAACGAGAATCTTTCCAGACTCATTCTTCTTCGTCGTAATCTTGTTATTATAAAGCTTTAGGCACTCATCAACACCGAAAGTGGTGTATTCGAGAAGATATTGTTTTCTAGCTTTAAGGTATTGCTGTTGCTTAATAGTAATATGCTTTTTCGCAATAACAGAAGATGAAAACAATAATTGACAGGTAAATAGAAAAATCATTAACTTATTCACTATAACCATTCTAACGATATTTAGATATCAAGCAAATAAAAAGTAAGTAAATGAGAAAAGAAATTGAGTTAAATTCAAATGGACTAGAAACACTTGAGGATTACCTATCTGAATGTGGCCGACTATTTAACTTCCCTTCTTTTTACCAAAATAATCTGGATGAACTCTATGAGTTTCTTCAAACATATACTGATAAAAATCTAAGTGTTTATTGGGCAAATGCAAAAGAGGCCCAATTAAAACTTGGAAATGATTTTGATCGATTAAAAGAAATATTTGAATTAGTTGCTTCCCAACATAGTGAGTTTAAATTCTATATTAACGAGTGATAAATGTACTTCGAGATGCCTTAACAGGTATTAAAATTTTATTTCCATCAATATATGTTCTTAAATAGCCTTTCGAATCACCAGAGGACAATCTTCCTTTATAATAATAAAGCCCATCGCGAATATGATGAAACTTAATAGCAAGACCTCTAAGAATCCCCTTACTTCCAACAAATATTGGTCCACTTGGTAAAGAGCCTTTTTCAAATTTTAAGTAGACCGCAAAGGTATTTATATCTTCGGCTTTATCAATTGAAACATATTGTTGTGAAAGAAACTCTTTTTCAAATATAGCTAGACTTGAATTTTTACAAAGCTCAGGTTTTTCTAAGCATGTCTTTGTAACATAAGTGGTAGCAGGCGTTCGCGGAAGATTAAATCTCAAATGCACTCCGTGAATATTATAGTGCTTTGAAATATTATTTCCCAGAACGACATTAGGATTTGAACTATAAGGCGCTACTGCAAAATCACCCTCTACATCAAAGAGATTTGGAGCAAACAGTGCTGAAATAGAAATAAAATTCAGACCCTTAAGGTAAGAAAGAAAATCTTTATTATTAAATAACTCATAAGTTTGCATCACTTGCTTGGAGCCAATCCTCATATCTTTTAGCTCTTTTTTTCCAAGTATCGGCAAAATAAATGTTCCAAGACTGTAACCAAGATTTGCTATTTTAGCACCGTAATAAGGTGTCGCCATCGTCATAAGGCCATTTACACGAAATCTAATAGAATCATTATTATCTAGCATTCTCTTTAACCAATAAAGAGTTATCAGCCCTCCTTGAGAATGAGCAACAATTTTAATCTTACCTTCAGATAAGCTTTCTTGATGCATGAATTCATCAAAAGATTCAACAAAGTCATTTAAAGATAATCTATTATTTCCAGTATCATATTCAAAGAAGTGTGAACTTAAACATTCATCTTTATGAAATTTTTGTACATATTGGTCCCAGTAACCAAAGGCTCCTTTGTTACTGGCTATTCCATGAATGAAAACAATATGATTTTTGCTAGTGCCACATTCGGCACTAGCAGAGATAGAAAAAAGTAAAAAAAATAATATTAAAAAGTTTAAAGAACTTCTTTTCAATTACTCCATACCTTCTGGGTAAATCTGAATAGCATGATTAAGTGTCGTTTGTACCCAAGCAAACTCACGAGCAATTAAAGGTGCATTTAAATGCCCTTCTTCACCTTTTTGAGAGAAGTCATAATCATACTCTGGCATAGTGTCTGTTCCATAAATTGAATCTCTAACATAGAAGACACCTTTTTTTGCACAACCACCAACTTCTTCTAAGCGGTTCTTAACAGCGGCTTCTCTTCTTTTTGCTTTATCAGCATATCCAAGATACTTCTGACGCCATTTATCAGACTCTGTTGTTTGTGACTTCTTAATCCAGTAGTCATACTTTTCTTGCATACGTGTTATAAAAGAAGTTGTAAAAGGACATCCTTTTGTATCTGCATTGTCATTATAGCCGAAGATATAATTTGCATGCCAAAAGCCTTTATGATTGTAGATGACAAGAACAGGTGCATTTCTTTTATGAAGAGCATTCTTGATTCTTTCAACGATATTTTTTGGCGCCTTACCTACGGCCCACTGGTCACGCTCAGCATCTGCAAATAGCACTTCTCTTTTAAACTTTGGAAGCTTAAATACATTTGCATCTTTTGAGATTTCATCTGTTAAATTAATCCAATTATATGATGTACCATAGCTCGCATCTTCATCTTCTTTATCAGTAACAACGCGTTTACCATCAACTCTTTTATAGTAACCCTTAGTAAAACGGTAATCTTTATTGCTAAAGAAGATTGAACTTTTGTTAATTCGGCGAATATTATCAGTTCTCCAATTATCAATTTCTTCCTGATTTGTTTTTTCAGTTTTTAAAGACATGTAGTAACGTTCAGCAAAGTCCACCTTACGAGATCCAGTTAAGTTATTTAATCTGTTATACCACCACTCGACGACACCAGTATGTGACATATAAAGACATGAACCAGCATCTTCTTGATCAGGTGTCGCTACAACATATTTCATTAGATCGTTGAATCCACCAGATGTAATATCATCATTTGAGCTTGCTAACTCTAGTGACATAGGATTAATGACTCCAACGTAGTCTTTTTCTTGTTGAATTCTTTCAATTTGATTTTGATTAAGGTCTGAAATCTCGGCCATTGCAGTAGTAGCAACTAGACATGCCGTTAGAAGTGAAATCAATTTAAACATTTATCCCTCTTTAAACTTTTATTTTCCAATATTTTGCGTGTGTGAAGAAAAATGCTAGCAAAATTGAAACACAATCACAAAAATTTAAGAGGGTTAATGCAGTGAGAAATTTTCAAGTATCTAAAATTACGATAGGTAGATGACAACACCTGCGCCTACAACTGTCATGGCCACTAAGATCCATGTATTCATTTTAGAACTTTTATTCGCTTTATTAGATTCTTTATTCATTACGTACTTTTTCTTACGCTTATTCTTTTGAGACTTACCCATGAGAACTCTCCACATCCTTGAGAAATTTATATTGAATATATATTTTAAACTAAAATTCTTGTCGATGATAGACCAAGCGCTTCACTCGGTTTTAAACATCTATTTGCTAGTATTTTCTACCCATAATATGAGCAGTTAAATCACTAAAATAACTATGATATTATAGAGTTATGACAGGAAGAAAACTACTTGATCAAATCATTATTGCCCTAACTCTACTGACGACAATTGCGACAGTTGGAGTCTTTGTTTATACCAATGTGATCTATAAAAAAGAACTTCCTAGTAATCAGAAAGAATTAACGTCACTAAAGGAAGACTTTGGCGAGTTAAACTTCCCTTCAACATATGTTCTCGACAAGATAACTCTCAATTTAGAATCTGCCACTCGAAGACTTAGATTCCTAGACGTACAAATTAATCTTGTACTCTTTAATCAAGATGACAGTGAAATTCTTGATCAATATAAGCCTCAAATCTACGATATCGTAATTGATGTTGCTGCGGCCATCTCTCCAGAAGAGCTCAACTCTCTATCAGGAAAACTCATTTTTGAAAGTCGAATTAAAAAAAGAATTAATGAGCTAGTGAAAAAACGAGTTGTAAAAGAAGTCTTCTACTCTAAATTTGTCGTACAATAAGATTTTTAAATGAATAGGCCCGCGAGGGAACACGGGCCTTAGACAACAACACTTTAAAGGAATTTAAAAAGGGAATTTTAAATTACTCGCAAGACCCTTCTTTTACGAAGATGGCCTTTGCTCTATATAATTCACAAGAATTTGAATAATTAATTAGCATATCACCGTCAATACCACTTACTGCACCACAAACTGGTGAAAAGATCTCTGGGCAAAACTGTGTCTCTTCTGGTTGATCAACCCAATTCTTACAGTTAAGAACTGCTTCTAATCGATATTTTCCAAGAGACTCTTCTTTAAGTGCGAATTCACCGTTTTCACAACTTTGTGCTTCAAAGTACTCATTAACAAGTTTAACTTCTTCATTTTCCTCAGTGATAATCACTTTGAAAATTCTTCCAGTAAAAGACTGAGAATCAATTAAGTCACCGTTAAGAATAATCTCTTTTGCACTGATGTTTGTTGCAACAACTGCTAGTAGAATAATTGAAATTAATTTGCTCATAACGTTCTCCCTAAAAAAGAATCTAAGTCCTATCTTGTTTGTGAGAGAGTTATAGATCAGAATATAAATTAGTAAAAATTATATATACTAATCAATATCCATAATCATATGTTATACTTCATACAAAGAACTAGTAATAAGTAGCTGAAATTATGAATATTGATCATATTTCCATTCCGACACTAAGAGTCTTTCTTGAGGTTTATCAAACCCAGAATATGTCTCAGACGGCAAAAAACCTTGCCATGACTCAACCAGGAGTCTCTCAACATATAAAATCTCTTGAAGGCTTACTTCAAATAAGTCTCTTTGATCGGATAAATAAAAAGGTTCTTCCCACAGAACAGGCTCACCTACTCTTTGAAAATTGCAAGAGAGCACTTCAAGGGCTAGAGGATGCTTTAAGCGAAGTTTCAGCAAAGAAGAATAAGCTTAAGGGTATCTTAAATATTGGTCTTCCAATTGAGTTTGGAAATAACAGGGTTCTACCAATTATAGGCCAGTGGTTAAAGCTTCATCCAGAAGTTTCTATCCGTATTAATTACGATCACGCCGCAAGACAAAGTCAGCTGCTATTAAATGGTGGACTCGACTTCGCTATTACCGATAGCTTTAATTTTCCTAAACAAATTGCAACGAAAAATCTTTCTTCAGAAAAGCTCATTCTTTGCTGTTCTCATGACTATGCAAAAGAGCATAAATTAACTAGTGAGACTAAGTTTAAAAAAACGGATAATCTTGATTTTATCGCCTATCTAGAAGGTGCTCCAGTAATTACAAGTTGGTTTAAGTATCACTTTAAAAAGAGTTTTCAAACTGAAGCAAAAGCACAATTAATGGATGTTCAAGGTGTTCTAAGGCTCACCTTAGCAGGTGTTGGTATCTCAGTATTACCTTTGCACGTTCTTGAGAGATCTGATAACTCAAAGAAGTTATTACAATTTAATGGTACGAAAGATCATATGATTAACGAGTTAAATCTCGCTTATCTGAATGCTAGAAAAATGGGGCCAGTGGCCTTGAGTCTATTTGAATATCTAACAGAAAATATTTAAATAAAAAAGGCCACCTATAAGGTGGCCTTCATATATGAAAATGAATTGAAAATTACTTTTTCATTCCTGGAGCTTGTGACTCATCAGTAGTTGTCACGTTAGCTTCATCATCACCTAGAGAGTTTAAAAACTCATCTACTTGTGCTTGTGTTACTTTACCTTCAGCAATAAGCTTATCTCTTAATCTTAGGTCTAGAATTTTTTCTTCTAAAGCTCTTGAAAGTCTCATGGATTTTCCTTATGTAAAATTGAGTTATAAACGTAATAATGTAGCTTTATATCATGTGTTACAAGCTTTGCAAAGTCTAAAGTAATCAATAACTTGCTGGATATTTGAGCTTATTGCCAATAACGCGGCTCATCTGGATTTGGCTTTTCTTCATCATCCACTAATCTGAGATGGCCCTTGCGCTTCTTCTTTACCTTGCCTTGCTTCTTCTTAAGATTACCAACTTGATCTCTAAGATAAAAACCAAGTCCTCTCATACCAAAAACAAATGCTGCACCAAAAATCATTGAAGCAATATTTCCAAATGCCTGAGCTCCTCCAGGAGAGAAGAAACCTTGATAAACATTCATCCCGGCCAGGATTAAACAAAAGTATTTGGCCTTAACTGGGATAATCATAAAGAATTGAAAAATTCGATCTGGGTAGATCACGGCATAACTAACACACATAGCAGACGATAAAAAGGCCATACCATGAAATGGATAATTTAATGAAGCGCCACCCATAAAGATTGCAAATAACGAGTAGGCAAAAGCATTTACAAATGTCGCAATTAATAGATAGTGAATATAGCGTCGTGATCCCCAGCGCGCTTCAAGATCACTACCAAGAAACCAAAATAAAAGCCCAGTGAAGACAACGTTAAAAAGACCTGTACTCACAAGAGGATAAGTCACCATCTTATAAATTAAACCAGATTTTAAACTTGCTACATCAAGGCCAAGAATGGCCACAAGAGAAATATCAAAAGCCTTTGCAAAAACGGCCCCTAAGACAAATGAAACCACTAAAATACCAATGAGATATTTATTAACTTTCGTTAGCGGTGGTAAGTACATTTGTTGCATTATTTCTCCTTACATTTTTTGAGCAATTTCAATTAAAACACCACCTGTAGACTTTGGATGAATAAAGTTTACTAAGCAATTATTCGCCCCTTGGCGTGGTGTTTCATATAATAAATTATAACCTAGATCGCGAAGCTCTTGGGACTTTTTTGTCACATCAGGAACACGGTAACACATATGGTGAATCCCTGGACCTTTCTTCTCAAGATACTTAGCAATTGGCCCTTTTCCATCAATCGGCTCTAGCAATTCAACATGAGCGTTTTCATCAATATGAGCAAATGAAGTTGTTACTTGTTGATCTTCGACAACTTCTCGGTGGTTAAAAGTTAAACCTAAGTCACGATATATTTTTTCTGCATTATCAAGATTCTCTACTGCGATAGCAATATGATCAAGGAAACAATCTTTATTAAACATAATCTTCTCCACTTAATTTTTAAGCATTATAAGAAAGTCACTACCCCTTAGCAAGCTGACTATAAATCACTTAAATTAAATGGTGGGTTATCAAGAACATTATCCCCTGCACAATCGGCCGGAGTTGTTGGAGCTGCCGGTTCTTGAGGCGTTACAGGAGGTTTACAATATCCTGAAACACAATCCCCAAATGTAGGCACTGAATAACAACGCTTAGCACATGTCAGTGAATTATTCGGATCATTGATGCGAATTAAGTAACATTGACGAACGTATTCAATTCGACAAAATTCCTTCGACACACATGATTGATTTGGAACTTTTGAACAAAGAACTTGTTCAAAGTCATTATTTACGTGATCTTGGCATGTATTAGTTGAACCGTTACAACACAGAGATGAACAGTCAAAGTCTGAGTTACAACTTTCACCAGTCGGTTGGTTTCCTGTTGAATCGTAATCATCACTACACTGACCGACAATCGATCTTGAATAACAACGATTATTAAAACAACACTCTCCAGAGCCACATTCACGGTTTCCATTACAAGATTTTAGAGAATTGTAATCATAACCATCTTGAGCTCCTAGGCCCGATTTTAGAAGTTGAAGTTTAATATCTTTTGTAACTGCGATTTGAACCTCTGAACCATTCTCCATTGTGAAAAGTTCAATTGTTCCAGTTACATTACAACTTGAAATTGTCTCACCAGTTGTCGCATTATAATTTTTGGCACGAATATTACAACCATCCATATACTTTGTATCACCTGCTGAGTTAAGTGTTTGAACTGAGCGATTAGAAAATGGTGAATCTGATCCTAAGTATTGAATCCCCGTTGTTTGATAATTAATCTTTCCGGCCCTTGGAAACATATATGACTGCATACCTGCTGCCACATTAGAAAATGAACTTGCTCCGGCCAAAGGTGCTTTAAAAACACCACTAGGTACAGATCCTTGTTGATAAATTGCGGCGCCTTTAATCTCCCATTCATCTTCATTGAAGATACGATATGGACCACGATACTCATATTGATTTCCACCAAGAGTTAAAGTCGTACCAATATTTGCGGGATGATTTACACCAAATAAGCTTTGAAACATCGAACTATCATTACGATCAGGAAGACACTTTAAAAGATTATTTGATAGAGGCTCACCTGAAAGTAAATTTCCATCAATATCAATTTGTTCATAAGTTGGAATATTAGTTCTCTCTACAATTTCTCCATCGACATTTTCTTCACGCCAAAGAGTTTGATCACCAACACCAGCATATGCATAGAGACAAACATCACCTGCTTGATCACAATATGGATGGCTAATAGAAGGTGTAAAAGTAGGATCGTCTTCTAAACGAAGGCCGCGACAGTAAAGTCCAGCATTTGTCGGATCAGTTATAACATCCTCAGCTGTATCACTATCGTAGTCATTATAATCAAAGAGACTATATAGAAGACGAATATCAGAAAATTTTCTAGCTGCCATATCAAAAGTAATGACATTAATAGTAGAATATTGAGTGATCCCTTCCCCAGGAACTTGACCAACAACACCATCTAATTCAATTGGTGTGCGCTCACGTCCAAAGTAGAAGCGACCCTTAATAACACGATTTTTAAGTGAAGAAATATTTAGCCCCGTAAGATGAAGCTTTCCTCTAAAGTCCTTTGGTATTGAAACTTTCTTTTTAAAAGAGCCTGTATTTGGATCAATAATTTGCGTAATCTCAACGGCCGTATCTTCAGGAATATTTGTGATGACCTCAGTATCTCCATCAGTGGCATTATTTCCACCAGAAGACCCATTATTGCCACTTCCATCACCTATTGAATCAGTTGGTGAGTCAAGACTCGCTCTTCTTGAACGAGGCTGCTCCATGCATGAAGCAAAGAGAGTAAGCATTAATAGAAATGTAATCGTTTTTTTCATCATCACTTTGGCCTTAAGTACCTTTTGTAAGTTGATAGTCTTCCCTCAACTTATCGAGTTAACTGACAATTAAGTTAACCCTAAGTAAATATTAACCTTTAACGTGAAAAAACTGCCTAAAATCAGTTAACCTACTGAAATTACGAAATGTAACGTAGAAGCCTCTGCCAACGAGAGCAGGCGTCGAAAATCACCAATTTTCAGATACTTATGCTTTATTGAAGAGGGCGACAACAAGCCCGGCCATAACATCCTGAACAAGAGTCAAAATCAGACAAGAAATGTAGAGAATTCCCATTGGGATTCCTGTTCCTGGAGCATAATTTGTAACGATAGTGCCAACACCAGAGATAATCATCGTCAGAACAAAGTAAATTGCGTACGTACCACCAAGACTTGATACCTTTGTCTTTGTGATCTTAAAATTTGATTCACCTTCTTGATCAAAGAGAATCGCAACCATTGGCAGGGCCATGTAGAAATACATGACATAAAGGCCGGGAATAACAAACAGGGCAAAACCTAAAACAGTTAATAAGCTCATTAAAAAACCAAAGAAGACATATGTCGGTATATCCCATAAGACTTTCTTTATCTTAAAGTCTAGGCCATTGAGAGCAAAGAAGAAGAAATTCAAAATTAAAACAGATTGAAAAACAGCACCGAGAACATTGACGATGGCCGCTTCAATGATCTTCATATCAGTTGCCATATCCCCTAAGTTAGCATTGTATATAGCATATGCTTTTAAAAGAAATGAGAAGACAAAGAGAATAGAATAAGGGCCAAGACGCTCTTTCATTATACTAATAGCATCATACATTGCTTCAATGATTCCATATTGGCTTGATGTTACTGTTTCTATTTCTGAGTTATCTTGCATATCCATTGCATACTCCAAATGCTTCTTTATTCGTCGTCAATATATTCGAACGTACGTTTTGCGTGATTCTTTCTCACACCAGGGACTTTAAATAATTGTCCATGAAAAGAGATATAAATGCCAGCATCTACTATTTTAGCAGCATAAAGACTTTCTGTAACATTTTGAAAGGCATCACTATCAACAAAGCCCATCGGCTTCATTGCACCGGTAAAAATAATTGGAACATCTAGCTCTTTTGCTCCGTCTAATGCTTCATAAACGAACTTTGCAGACTTTGCCATGGTATCTGTACCATGAAGGATTATAAGAGGAATATTTTTCTCAAGCTGGGACTTGATCGTCTTTAATAAGACCTGACGGTCATAATCAGTAAAATAAAGAGAATCCTTATTGATGATATTCATAATATGGAGCTTCGTATATGGAAGCCTTAAGCGATCGATAATGGTCTGGCGAATAAATGAATCGCGATTCTTAAGTGATCCATCACTTTCACTATATGATTTCTCTATGGTTCCACCAGTTGAGATGAGTTGAATATTTTGAACATGGTTATCCATGAACTACCCTTTTTAAAGAATTCTAATAATGAACTTAGTTATACATTGTTTTATCAGTGATTTTAAGATCTTATGTAATTTTTTTGGCCAATACCCTTGACGCCTATAAAAAGCATACCATGTTATAGCTGTAAGACACTTATCTATTTGATTATTAATATAAGGAGTACAAATGACTAACCGCACAGGACAAATTTCCGTAGCAACAAGTGACATTTTCCCAATCATCAAAAAATGGCTTTACTCAGAGCACGATATTTTTATTCGTGAACTTATAGCCAATGGAAGTGATGCCATCACAAAGCGTTCCGAGCTAGGTCGCCAAACAGGATCTGAAGTTCCAACTGGAAAGATCTCAGTAGCAGTTGATAAAGAAGCAAAGACAATTACCGTAACAGATAACGGTATTGGAATGAGTGAAGAAGAAGTTGAAAAGTACATTGCTCAACTTGCCTTCTCTGGAGCTGAAGAATTTATCAAAAAAATGGAAGATGCTGGTGGTGAATCAAATAAAGATATCATCGGTAAATTTGGACTTGGTTTCTATTCAGCATTTATGGTTGCCGAGAAAGTTGAAGTTGACTCTCTTTCAATGAATGAGGGTGCAAAGGCCACAAAGTGGACATGTGAGGGTGACACAGAATATACATTCTCAGACTCTGATAAGAAAGAGGTTGGGACAACAATTACTCTTCACATCAATGAGGACTCAGAGGAATTCTTAAATAAGTGGAAGTTAAATGAAACTCTCTCTAATCACTGTGATTTCATGCCGTATGAAATCTCACTACGAGACGTGAATGAGAAGATCCAAGACGGTGATGACAAAGGTAAAGATGTTGAGCCAATTATCGTTAATGATACAAATCCAATCTGGAAGCGTGACCCAAAAGAATTAACAGATGAAGACTACAAAGGTCTTTATCGTAAGCTCTTTCCAATGGACGGCGAACCATTATTTTGGATTCACCTAAACGTTGATCACCCATTTACTTTAAATGGTATTTTATTCTTCCCAAAATATAATCCAATGAAGCCAGTTGGTGATAAGAATATCCGTCTCTACTGTCGTCAGGTCTTTGTATCTGATAACGTAAAAAATATTATCCCTGAATTCTTAGGACTTCTAAAAGGTGCTATTGACTCACACGATATTCCTCTTAACGTTTCACGTTCATCACTTCAAGGTGATCCAAACGTGAGAAAGATTTCAAACTACATTGTTAAGAAAGTTGCAGAAGCACTTAAGGTTCTTAATAAGAAAGACCGTGAAAAGTATGAAAGCATCTGGGAAGATATCGGACTCTTCGTTAAGTACGGATGTGTCTCAGATGAGAAATTTGATAAGATCATGCGTGAGCGTGCCCTCTTTAAAACAAATGAAGGAAAGTATGTAACACTTTCTGAATACCTTGAGTCTGTACCAGCTGATTATGCTGAGAAGATGAATGGTAAGATCCTCTACTTTGAAAAAGAAAATGCGAATCAATCGCTTCTTGCCCAATTAAAAGAAGTCGGTCTATCTGCTGTAGAAACAGATAATCATATTGATCCACACTTTATTCAACACTCAGAAATGAAGAAATTCAAAAAAGGTGAAGAAGAAGTTGAGATAAAATTTGTAAGTGTTGATAGTGAAATTGAGAACCTACTTGCAAGTGAAGCAACTTCTGAAGACGATATCAAAGTAAAAGAGATGTTTGCAAAATTCCTTGATATCAAACTTGAAGAAAAAGAAGGTGAAGCACCAAGTGATCGCGGCTTAGAAATCGGTCGCATTGCAAGTGCAACAACTCCAGCTTACTTCAAAGTTGATGAGTCAATGAAGCGCTTTGCCCAAATGACTCAATCAATGGGTGGCGGACAACAATTCCCTATCAAGAAAACATTAGTTGTTAATGCTTCTAACCCTCTTGTTCAAAATGCTTTTAAACTTCATACAAGTGGGAAGAATGAAGATCTAGCAAAGAAGCTTTGTCTTCACGTTCAAGACCTTGCTGGTATTTCAAGCGAAGGCCTTAAGCCTGAAGAGCGCGAGCTCTTTGTGAAGCGTTCACAAGATCTTGTTAGTGAACTTTCAAATATGATTAACTAATTATTCAAGACAAATAAAAAGGCCAGTGTTAACTGGCCTTACTCTCACCTAACCTTTTGAAATAACGTAATAAATTATAGACACCGCCATATAGAAATTACAAGGCATCTCCTCAACAGATATCCTTTACTGTATTTTTAAACTATGAAAATAATGAAAATAGTACTTCTATTGCAGTTAGGGATCACCCTACAATTTAACCTCTATGCAACGCCAGAGTGGAATAGTGATGCTACTTCGTGGTGGCTTATGGCCGATACACACAGTGATAAAATACACTATGATGGGACTATTTCCTCATTGACTCTTATAAGAGATGGAATCAGAACAATTGCAAAGAATTTAAGGAATGAGCCTAGCAGAAAGAAGGCAGGACTTATGACAGGCAGTTTTTTCTACAATGCTGAAGTTGAAAACGAATTTGGTAATTTAGATCTTATTATTAATGATATTAATCAATATGGTTACTCAAAGTATTATAGTGAATCGCGAGACTACCTATATGCCAACTTTAGTTTTCTATACAAACGTCGAGTAAAAGGACAATCAACGTGTCACAATTTTGTTTTATTCACATTCGATATCAGTACAGAGTTTGTACAAACAGAAGAAATAAAAAAGATAATCAATCAATGTAGTAAAATCTTTTTCGTAGAAATTGACTATTTTGAATCGACAAATCCAAACTATAGCTATAAGGCAATGATTGATAGAAAAAAAGAGTTTTTCTCAAAACTTGGTGTCTCATATTGCTCTACAACCGTAACTAAAGAAGGTATGCAAGGCTGTATCGATGAGATTATGGGAGAAAAGAAAGAGAAGAACTTTAAATGGGACCCAAAGTCAAAAAGTTGCATAAACCCAACAACAAAAGCAGAAGGTCTAAATAAAGTTACAGAACCAAAAGATTTAATTACAGCTAAAGATCTTGAATGTTACGACTTTAATGGCATCAGTTTTAAATATGGTAAATATGGCAATATCGGGATCACGAGTAAATCAATTAATGGCTCACGCTTCACTGATACAAATTTAAGTCACCTAGTCTTTGAGCAAATAAAACCAATTTCTGGAATAAAAGTAGTAAGAACAAATCTAGAAGAGACATATTTTAAAAGTGGTCTTATCAATAGTTTAATTGAAGATAATGAATTAAACAATGTTTCAATCAAAGGTGAATTTACAGGGAATATATTTAACTTAAATAGAATAAATCACTTAGACATCGAGGTCTCTTTAAGTTCCAGTACAAATAGTCCAAATCAACTCAAGGATATTACTGCAAAAAACATTTCACTCACAGGCGACAGTGATAGGATTTTAGATAAAGAACATTGTAGTATCTCACTAACGCTACAAAACTCGTTGATAAAAGGCCTTGAACTAAAAAGAATAAACCTTTGTAACCTAATATTAAAAAACACTGAATTAGAACAATCTAAACTTAAAGAGGTTCAAGTACTTAAAGCTGATTTTATAGAAGTAAAATCAAATGAACTGAGACTTTCGAAGTCATCTATTTATGCAGGATCTATTGATAACTTTTCAATCAACAATAGTCGACTTAAAGAAGTAGGTTTTGTAAATATCAAACCATTTAAAGAGTTAGAGATCAACAACAGTAAATTGGATCAACTTGTAATCCTATATTCTAAAGTTGAAGGGATAAAGATAAACAGTAATGAAGGTGGTAGCTTGATCCTTCAAGAGTCTGAAGCTCTAAAGACGGACTTTTCCCATTCAAATATTGATGTAATAGCGACTGCAAATACAGACTTAAGCGGATCAATTTTTAATACAAATCAATTACAATATAATTTAGAATCTAGAGAGCTAGTACTTAAAGACTCAAAATGTAACAATTGTAATTTTAGTAACACTAAAGCTTCAAGTATTGTCACCATCGACTCAGAGTTAAATAACTCAGATTTTTCCAATCTATATACTGATAAATTTCTATCACATAGGAGCTTCTTCAATAACTCGAAATTCAACAAGGCACGCCTTACTCACATTGAATCCAACGGAAGTTCCTTCAATAATTCAGATTTCACACAAGCATCTGGTTTTCGTGAATCGATCATATATAAATCTAACTTCAATGGTTCAGACTTTTCTCAAGTTATCTTCAGTAATACAACTATCGTAGAAAGTGATTTTGTTAGTGCAAACTTTGAAGATACATTTTTCTCGAGTGGAATGTCTCTAGAAAAAGATGATTTTACTGGTGCAAACTTTAATAATGCAAAAGTTGATGGCCTTATCTTTATTCAATCAAATTTAAATAATGTTAAAAATTTTGGTGCCCATGGAATGACTATATCAAGAGGTATTCAAATGGATGAGACAACAATGGAGAATGCACATGTAAGAGGCGGCTTTATTGATGCAAATATTCACAACTCTTCATTCAATGGTACTAACCTTAGTTACACCACTTTAAGTGGTACATTTATTAATAATTCATTTATTGGAACGCAACTTAATAATTCAAAAATACAAAATGCTTATCTCAAGGATCTAAACTTCACTGATGCAAATTTGAGAGAAACTACTTTTTTTAATATTAATCGATCTAATTTAATTTTTAATAATACAGACTTAACTGATGTAATAGGACTTTAAAATAAAGAAGGCCAGCTAATAAGCTGGCCTTTCTTTTATAAATCCTTTTGTTTTCTAATTTTTAAAACGCTGCATTCTTCTCATCGAATTTTCTTGCAAAAGTTTCGATTGAGACAACATTATTTTTCTCATCCATACCATCGGCATGATTGAAACCAACGTTCTTGTTGTGTGCACTCATCTTATTTCCATTTGTATGAGAACGTTTTTCATATGTACGAGAGTTTTCTTCTCTTTCTAGCTCTTCTTTACAAGCGATGCAACAAGTTGCAATTGGACGAGCATGTAGTCTTCTCATTGAGATCTCTTCACCACACTCTTCACATTCACCAAAAGTTCCTGCAGCGATTTTATCAAGTGCGCGGTTTACTTTATTTAGAAGAAATTTATCCCTTCCCATTAGTTTTAATTTTAGTTGAGCATCTCTCTCATTAGAAGTTTGGTCGATGATGTCACCACTGGCCTGATTAGTTAAAACTTGCTCGACACTTCCTGTTGAATTGACCAGTTGATTTTTAAGATTAATAAAAAGATTTTTGAAATGTTCTTTTTGTTCAATGTTCATAGTATCTCCATCCAATCTAAAAATAAGTAGTCCATCACGTCTTAACTAAAGCTTTCTTCCTGAGAACTTTAGAGAGATTCCTTTCTCTGCCAATGTATAGTGCAACGGCCGTGCCAAGTTTTTGTCTTAGTAATCTAGAAATTTAGTCATATTTATGTAAGATTTGGTGTCATTCTGGCGTATTTGGGCCTGATTCGCCCCTGTCATATCGCACCACTACGGTGCCATGCTCCTTTTGTTTCGCACTTGCTAAAGATCCATCAAGGTCTTAAATCATTATTATTTAGCAAGTGCGAAACAAAAGGAGCATGGCACCGGATTAGATAGTTTTATCGTCTTTGGAGATAATAAGGCGCTCATCATCGATCATTTGAGTGAATACGGCCATAACGTCACGATGGGCCTCAAAAGCATGAGATTTTGGGACCTTCTTATCAATGTAGAATTCAACATCTTGGCGAATACTCTTTGGCAGCTTAGCAAGAATTGCGCTACGAACCTCTTCATCTTCCACCTTAAGAGCATTTCCAAAACTTTCAGTTTTAACTTCTCTTAGAAATTCACTTAGCATTTTTGGAGTTATATAAAGAAGATCTTTAAGACGATACATATTGGCCTTAAGTTTTTGGGCCAATTGAGCATCCATTCGAGAGAGGTTACCTATAAGAGTATCCTTCTCTTCCTTGTTCATTAAAGAGATGGCCTCAAGAATTGACTTAAATCCACTCTCCTTCTTATTCGACATAAGGATTATCCTTCATAAGATGGTTCTTAACGTAATCTTCAACCCCCTCATCTACAATGCGAAAGTCGAAGTTAGGAAGAATTCCTCTAAACTTCTCCATATCAGCTTGAGTATAGTATTGGTATTGCTTACGTAGGTGCATAGGCATATCGATGAACTCGACTTTTGGTTCTAGGCCCATTGCCTTGAATGTTGCATTGACAAGATTTAAGAAACTATCGGCCCTTCCAGTTCCAATATTATAAATTCCAGAATGCTTGGCCATTTCTTTATCTGATAATTCAATCATAGCATCGACAACATCTTTGACATAAACGAAGTCACGAAGTTGTTTACCATCTTCATAGCCATCTTTATGAGACTTAAATAGTTTTACCTGGCCTGTCTCATTTATTTGTCCAAATGCCTTGTGAACTAGAGAGCGCATTTCTTCTTTATGATATTCATTAGGGCCATATACATTAAAGAACTTTAAACCAAACCAGTGCTTTGGCTTAGTCTCCTGCTTTAAGGCCCATTCATCAAATAGCTGCTTTGAATAACCATAAGGATTTAGTGGCCTAAGCTTACCGATTTCTTCCTCTTTATCTTCATAACCAAGTTCACCATCACCATAAGTGGCAGCGCTTGAAGCGTAGATAAATGGGATTCCTAGATCACTGGCCAATTCAAAATAGTACTTTGAATGGCCAACATTATTAACCATAAGATAGTCCATATCCATCTCAGTCGTCGATGAGCATGCTCCCATGTGATAAATGAAAGAAATCGACTTATGTACTTCTTCTAAAGCGATATCAAAGAATTCATCGGCATGGAAATACTCAGCGTACTTAAGTCCCCTTAAGTTTTTCCACTTATCTTTGTGATCAAAACGATCAACAATAATAATATCTTCACGGCCTTGTTCATTTAGTTTGGCAACTAAGACACTTCCAATAAATCCGGCACCACCTGTAACTAAGATCATGCCTCACCTTCTTTCGTTTCTAATCTGGCCAGCCCTGTAATGCTTATCCCACACATAGTAAGAAGTGCGAGTAATTTATAGCTATCAAGTTTTACATAGAGGTTATGATAAGTTCTAAGCTTTTCTTCAAGAACTTGATATTCTTCATCAGTGTGAGTGTAATTAGATTTAGCAATATTTGTATCTCTGATACCAGGAGATAATGTCGTCGTATAAACAATTGCTAGAACTAAAGTTGAAGCCGCCAGAACTTTAAGTATGATCGTTGCTTTTGATCCTTTCTTCTTATAAAGAATTGTAAAAAAGATAAGAGCAATGGCAAAGATCATCTCGATTATATTAAATGATGTAAATATAATCCCACCTAACGTTCCCGCTTCTTTAAGAGAGCTCACATTTCGAAAAATATTTGGAGCGGCGATAAAGTCAATAAATGCTGTGGCAAAAAACCATGCTAAGCAAATACCAAAAATTAAACTTAATAAGACGTGTTTCTTTTTCATTAATGATTTCATAGAGAAATCATACCGATTATTTCATGTGATGACGAGCAAGATATGGGTGCACGATTAACGCAACGGCCAAAATCCCAGCTTCAAAGAGAACAACAAGAGGTGCCCATAATCCCATCATTGTAATAACATCAGGAGGAGTTAGCATTGCTGAGACAAGAGCAAAGCCCACATAGACATAGCGTCGCATCTTTGCCAAAGATTGCTTTGTTACAATTCCCATAAAGCCTAGAATAAGCATTACATTTGGAAGTTGAAATATAAGACCTAAGAACACTAATACCTTACTAGAAAGGACCAGATAGTCTTTAAGTGCAATTGTTGCTTCAACATTTTGAACACCAAAGCTCATGAGAGTTTGGAAAGTTAAAGGAAAAACAATGAAGTAACCAAAAGATACACCAAGTGCAAAAAGAAAGAGACCAATAACGATAAAGGGCTTTACGGCCTTTTTCTCATGATCATAAAGGCCTGGTGCTATAAATTTCCAAACTTGATAGAACCAAAGTGGGCATGAAAGAATCACACTTGAATAGAAAGCAACTTGAAATTGAGAAAGAACTTTATCAAGAAGGCCTAAATAGACAACCTTTCCACCAGTGTCACCACCTAAAGCTTCTCTTAGGGGTGCTAGTAGGATTTCTTGAATTAAGTCTCCATAGGCATAACAAGCGACAAAGGCGGCCATAATAATAATTAATATCTTTACCAATGCGCTACGTAATTCTTCTAAATGGTCGATCAAACCCATTTCTTTCAAAACTTACCCTAGTTTTTAATTTAGTCTTAAAGTAAAATAATTATACTGTATTAATTTAACATAACAAACGCGAATGAAATACTTTTTAATTATCACTCTATTTTTCATATTTATGCCTGCACAAGCAAGTGCTCAGACAATTCTTCTTTGCCTTGGTAAAGAAGAAAGTTTCTATGCAAAAAAACACTACACTGGCCCAAAGTATCATCTAAATCAAATTATGATTAATGAGATTTCATCTGTTGGGAATCCAGAGTTAGCAGCAGGAAATTACAAGAAATATTGTACCCATCCAGAACAGAGCCCTTCTTTAAAACTTTTAAAAGCAATGACTTTAGGAAAGAAAGGACTTTTTAACTTTAAAGAAGATGAGGGTGATGCAGGCGTGCAATTTGCCATGGTAACCTATGATGAATTTAGAAAGAAATCCATCAAAGTTCTTATGCAATATATGTCAAAGATTCAAATGCAAGCGGCAAGCGCTGACTGCCTGACAAAGAATATTCCAGGCCTTACTCAATTCTATTCTAGGTTTCGCTATTTGGAAGAAGAGATAGATTCAATTGCATTAAAAGGTTCAAAAGAAGACCTTCTACGTCTTTATGACTCACTTGAGAATATAGATCAGATCTTAAAGAAGTGCCAAAAGAAGCCAACGAAAGCAGTTAAATAAAAAACAAACTAATCGTCTTATCTTTTTGGGCCAAGAAGTCTTTTAATTTTAAAGATGACTCACTATCCTCATCTCCAACAACATAGAGATGATTTCCAACTAATCCTTCGACATCAATATCATTTAACTTATCCGTAAAAGGAAAGAGATCTTCTCTAAGAAAATCGACTGGGCTCTTCCCTGCTACTTTTTCTTTTTTCATATTTAAAAAAGTAACTTCTGGAATCTTACGTTCGCTGCCTTGTCCTTTAAGCATTGGCCTAATATCAACAGCACAACTACCACAACCTCCACCTGCTTTCGTTAAGTTTGTGATAGTGAGTAAGTCCTTTGCACCATTAGATATTAAGTTTTGTACTTCATTACGAGTAATTCCAAAACAGCGACAAAGAATTTCACTTGTATCAATAACAAGCCCTTGATTTGGATTAAAGTACATTAGAACTTCTTTATAGAAATCAAATAATTCGACTTTAAATCTCTCATCGTTTTGAAGGTAGCTTAGGATAACTTCACTTAGGGAAGATTTATTTTGTTGGACACTAGATAAGAGATCACCAAGATAATTCTTGAGTTCATCATTTTCGGTATCAATAAAGAATTCGCGAACCTGATTAAATTTCGAAAACCTTAATTCAATTAAGCAAGGCCTTTTAGTTCTTAAATCAGGTGCGATAAGTGAAGTATTCATTTATTAAGGATGAACCTCATCACTTCTTAATGTTAAGACTTCAAAACCAGAATCTGTAACTAAAATTGTATGTTCAAATTGTGCCGATAATTTCTTATCACGTGTGATTACAGTCCAGCCATCTTTGAGAGTTTTACAGTCTTTAACACCCATATTAATCATAGGCTCAATTGTAAAAGTCATCCCCGGCTTCATCTCTGCGCCCTTTCCACGTTTTCCAACGTGAACAACTTGAGGATCTTCGTGGAATTCTCTACCGATTCCATGGCCACAATAATCTTCAACTACTGAATAACCGTGATCGTGAGCTATTTCCATAATGGCCGCACCGATGTCACCAATATGACCACCTGGGCGAACTTGCTTAATTCCTTCAATTGTACATTGGTATGTAATGTCAACTAGCTTCTTAGCTTCTTCACTTACATTACCTACAAGGAATGTTTTATTTGTGTCACCGTGAAATTTATTTAAATACGTTGTTACATCAATATTTAAAATATCACCGTCTTTTAATACATCTTTCTTATTTGGGATTCCATGACAGATAACTTCATTAAGAGAAGTACAAACAGACTTTGGAAACCCGTGGTAATTTAATGGAGATGGGTACGCACCATTTTTTATAATATATTCATGACAAAGATCATTTAACTCTTCAGTACTTACACCAGGTTTAATAAATTGTTCGATATATTCTAAAGTCGAAGAAGCTAGCTTCGACGTTGCTCTCATAAGCTCAATTTCACGCTTTGATTTAATTGAAATCATTATTTATCCTCTATTGTAAGTCCTTAAATATACATCCTTTTAACATAGAAAATACTTGGAAAGAATAGATACTACAAAAATTTTACAATCGGGAGGACATGTAGCGTTAAAAATGGCATAAATAAGCTGATTCAAGTTAACGTAAGTTAGGGAAATTATTACATGAATAATATTTTAACTACCATTTTTCTAAGTTTAGTCATCCTTCTAACTTCTCAGGTTCATGCTGAGCAGAATATGAAGTCCACAATCATGGCCCTCCATGAAATTGACGACAAGGTAAATCAGACAACATTTAACAAGTCTGGTGCATATGAAAAATTAGCGCAATATCAGAAGATTAATGAGCAAGCAAAGAAGCTAGAGGCCATAGCAAGACAATATGCGAATACTCTCCATAAAAGAGCTGTAAATAATCTTCCAATAAAGGGCGAAGATCTCTCGATTATGAGGGCCCTTATGAACTCAACTATCCTCTTATTAGAGAAGACGAGTTTATTTACAAATACATTCAAAACATCATCTAAAGTTAATGAAATCGCGACTGCCCAACAACGACTAGCAAGTCTAATCGTTAAAATTAATTATGTTAAATTATACCGATCAGCAGTTGAGATCTTCTTTAAGAATAACGAGGTAAAGAAAGTTGCGGTTGAAATTTTTAATATGATCAATAATCCAAAACAGAAAGCTGTTATGGAGAAGTTCTCAGAGATTCCACAAACAGATCAATTTGCACAAAGCCTGCAATTTGAAGCTAATCGTTTTGTGGATAATCACTACTACTATTTGAAGTTACTTAATCCGACAGTAACAAAGGCCGTCGTAATATTAGAACAACACAATATTGAGCAAACGATACTAGGAAGAGCAATCCCAAAATTAAAGCTTCAAAATGTTGGAACATGGTTTGTTGAAATCTGGAATCGAACGACAAACTTTGTATCAGGTCTTTTTGGAAACTTTGTTGGAGCAATTCGCTTTCGTCATGGTTACATGAAAAACCATCAAGTTGCCGTTAATGAACTTTATAAAATTTTAAGACCGCTTGATATTATTGCTGAAAAAACACCTTTTGCGGCAACAGACTTTTTCATTCCAGGACACTTTGGTCACATTGCCATCTATTTAGGAACTGAAGAACAATTAAAACAATACGGTTTATGGGATGTACCTCTTGTTCGCAAGTATCATCACCTTATCCGCCAAGGAAAAACAATTGTTGAATCGATTCGCCCAGGAAGCCGTATGGTTTCACTAGAGGACTTTCTAGAAATTGATGAAATTACAATTATTCGCGACCGAAACATTCTTAATGATAAATGGCAAGCAAGAATGACTGCAGAAGTAGCACTTGAGCAGCTCTGGAAAGAATATGACTTTAATTTTGATATCTCAACTTTAGATAAGGTTGTATGTTCAGAAGTTCCATACCATGCATTTGGTTATAAGCGATGGCCAACAAGTTATGTTCTGGGACGTCATACTATTTCACCAGATGAAATCATTCAAAATGCTTTTACAAAAGGCTCTGGTGTCGATTTTATTTTATCACTTAAGGCAAAACGTGATCGTAGATTAAATCTTGTCTCTAAAGTTGAAATGGCTTCAAATCTTGATATCGATTACAATGCGCAAGAGGACCTTTTCACGAAGAAAGAAAAGAAATGTCGAACAGTTACGACATATCGCCATGCGAATAATCGTGCATCTCGTTACCATAGACGATGCACCACATATGATAAGCCTCTAATCTACAACGACCTGTAGTAAAGTAGTAAAAAACTTGCTAAATTAGAGGCATGACATACTATCTCTATCGGCCAGAAATATCGAGTTACCAAGGTGAAAGCTTTCGTATAAATGAAAGAGATGCCCTTAGTAAACTAGGGATAAAGTACGTCGACACAAGTATAGAGATACCTGATGGAAAGAAAGTTATCGTTATTTCCACAAGCTACACTAAGAATGAAGAAATTGTAGAATCTCTTTCTCATGCAAATATCTCACTTTGGATTCACCCAAACTCTGGATATGATAATTTCAGTTATAAATTCATTAAAGAAGCTCAGTTTCCAATTATTCTAGGAAATGAAATAAGAGCAAATGCCGTGGCCCAATTTTACATACAATCCCTGTTAAATCATCTCGGTAAGATTCCGATTACAAAAGAATGGGATGAATCGAGGCGGTTTCGACGTAACCTCTTAAACGAAAAGAATGTTCTAATAATTGGGAAAGGACCTATTGGCAGAAAAGTCGGCCACACGCTTGAAACACTGGGAAGCAGAGTCAATTACTACGATCCATACCAAGATAAGTCGCATAACAAAAAATACTTCGCGCAGGCTTTAAATACTACAGATATCCTTATTATGGCCTGTTCTTTAAATGAAAGTTCTCATCACATAATTAATGAAGAAGTGTTCTCTCTTTTAAAAGAAGAGATCATTATAATGAATGCCGCAAGAGGAAAGCTTATTGACGGAGATCAACTTAATGATTTTCTAACTAAGAATCGTAAGGCCTTTGCCATCATAGATGTATTTGAAAAAGAACCAATCGAGTTTGCTACTTTTAAACATCTTTCTAATATAAAGCTTAGCTCTCATATTGCAGGTGTTTACAATGGAATAAATGAAGAAATAATTAATTTTGAAAAAAATATTATAAGAGAATTCATGCAAGATAACACTCTCAGTAAGTACGAGAATGCTCAAATGAAGAATCGATTAAAAGGAAATCTCTTAATTTAAATAGGAATAACGATATGAGTAACAAAGAAAATTTACTAAACGACTACCTTTGTCCTCCCGGCTTTGGCGTTTTTACCGTCAATACTGCAAAAGAAAGAAAAGATAAGCTCACTCAATCCCTATACCAAAGTACAGAAACTTCGGAAATTGAGAAAAAATGGAGAAAAAGTTTAGAATCTCTTTCACAAAAAGATGGATGCGCTATTTTAGGTGTCGCATCTGATTGTGGTGGCGGAATTCAAAGAGGTGCAAATTGGGGACCATTATTTTTAAGAAATACACTCTTAGAAGATCATCAAGAAGTCTACAAAGCATGTTTTGACCTTGGTGATATCAGAGTTATTCCCCACCTACTTCACGATAAATATCTTAATGACGAAACAATTAAGAGTGCTCAAAATGCACTCTATAAAGGCAAAGAATTAAGTGTATCACCTTTAAGTATTGCAAAAGCAAGTGTTGATGAAGTCTTTAAATTCAATCAAAACCTTAAGCTCTTTAGTATTGGTGGTGACCACTCAGTAAGTTTCCCTCTTGTTAAGGCATGGATAACAAACCGTCGCTCACTTGGTAAAAAAGTTGGCCTAATTCATTTTGATGCCCATACAGACTTATTACGTGAGAGACTTGGTATTGATTATTGTTTTGGTTCATGGCTTACACATGTACTGGATGACCTAGAAAGCCCTTCTCACTGTTACCAATTCGGTATTCGTTCAACTGGTAAAACAAAAGAGCATTGGGAAAAAGAATTTGGAATCAACCAATACTGGGCAAAGGATGTGAAAGAAATAGGAGCAAAAGAGCTTGCTCTTAAATCAATCAAAGAATTACAAGAACAAGGCATCGAAGAAATATATATTAGCTTTGATATTGATGCTCTTGATGAGAGCGTAGCAAGTGCGACAGGAACTCCAGAGCCTGAAGGTCTTATGCCTCATGAATGTGCTATAATGATCAAAGAGTTTACTAATGCATTTTCATTAACAGGTGCTGATATGGTTGAAATTGCTCCACTTGTTGGGCTAAGCGAACAAGGGTCCAAAACAACATTAGAAGTTGGTGCCGCAATGAGTGCTCTTATGATTGAGGCCATGACGAATGCCAATAATTGAGTTTCCACCAGTCGATATAGCAGATGAACAGGGTCTTCTTGCCATCGGAGGAGACCTTCATCACGACTCTCTACTGCTTGCCTATCAAAGTGGTATTTTCCCTTGGCCAATTTCTGAAGAATATCCCCTTGCTTGGTTCTCACCACCGCAAAGAGGAGTTATCTTACTAGAAAACATACGATTTAATCGTAGTTTAAAAAAGTTTGTAAAAAAATGTAATTGGAAGATAAGTTTTAACCAAGACTTTTTGGGAGTTATCAAAGAATGTCAAAAAGTACATGCCAAATCAAATGATGGAACATGGATAACAGATGAAATTATTGATGGTTATTACAACTTCTACCACCAAGGTCTTGCTTATAGCGTAGAAGTAAAAAACGAAAATGGCGACTTGATAGGAGGACTCTACGGAGTGAAAATTGGACATTTCCTAAGTGGTGAGTCCATGTTTTTTAAAGAGACAAATGCTTCAAAGCTTGCACTCCTAGGTATCTTAAGTATTCTTATTGAAGAAGGCATACCATTTTTAGACACTCAAATGGTTACACCTATTACAGAATCATTTGGAGCAACTGAGATTCCTCGAATAGATTTCATAAAGGCGATCACCCCCTTATTTAACAAAGGTACTTTAAATCTTCCAACAACATCAATAAAAGCAAGTGATATAGCTATTAAGCTTTCTTTTTAGTATTAATAAATAATGCTAATCTTTTTAAAAATATTAAGATACGAGACTTTCTTTTATAAATCGACTTTTTTAAAATCATTTAACAATCTCCTCTTCATCTAGGCCAAGAACATTCCATTCACATGCCATTTGAGGCAATGCAAATTTTTTGATGCGTCTTTTGAAGTACTCAAGATTAGTCACAGATGGAGAAATGTAGTGCAAGCGATCAAACTTACCATCATCATTTAAATTTAGTACGAGACCTAGCTCTCCAGATGAAACTTGAGTAACACCTAAGAAAAGCCCAGATTTAGGTTTTATTTCACTATCCGAGGAAGGTGTTTGGTATTTTAATTTCACAACAGGATATTCTTCACAAATCTTAATGATATTCGAATAAGTATTTCTCAGTTCTTTAATACGAATAATTAGCAACTCATAAGTAGAGCCGTTTAGGCTTAAGAACTCTTGAGTGTCTAAATCATCATATTCATAAAAACTCTCAAATTTCTTTAAATTATAATGATAACCTAAGCTTTGTAGAGGATATGACTTTAGTGAATGATCAAGTGCCGAAAGATTTGAGTTAAAATAGTCTTTATACTTTAAAAACAACTCATTTCCTTCAACAACTTGATAGGCATTATCTAATTCTTTTTCAAAATTATGAATGCAGTCTCTTATGTCATATAGCCATTTACGATCTTGCATCTCTAAAATGGCCTTTAATTGTTCAAGGTCTTTAATTCCTTCAGGAGCAAAGAGTTGCATAATTTTATTATATTGAGATTTAAATATACATTTAAGTTCGGCCACAGAACTCTTTGCAAATGTCTTTTCAAGGCATTTAATATTTTCTAATGCGCTAAAAACTTCAAACGTAAACATTCTTTGAATATTTAAGTCTGTGCGCTTATTTTTATGATTTACATATTCATCAAATTCATAAAGTAATAACGAGGCCATTAGACGATTTGAAAAGCTTGTCCCCAACATTGAGTTGATGGCGTTTTCAATAGTCATTGTTTCAATATTTTTTTCAAAGCTTATATGATTATCAAAGTGAAATTTAAAAATAGAGTTTTCAACTTTATCAGAGTCCACATCAAAGATCATCTTTGATTTAGAAGCAGGATTTAAAAACTTTTGTAAGCTTACTTCAACACCTTCTCCTCTAAGAGAAGCCTGTTTAAAGTAAGTATTACATAATTCACTAGAGCCTGAATCCTTTTCAAAACGATACTTTTTTTGAGGAGTGATAATTTCTTCTTGAATACGATCTTCTTTTTGATAGAAATGAATTCCAAAGTTTCGATTTACTTCAGCTTCATGCCAAGTTAGTGCATTAAACAAGTGTCCATACGAAGACATTGTTTGCCCATAGCTCAGGCTAATTCCATAGAAGTATCTTTTGTGTTCCAATAAGTTTTGAAATTGATAAATAAGTAAGAATCTTCCGTTAAAGAGATTTAACTCATCTTTAATTTTCTGCGAATTCATTAAATCAAGACAAGTTAAACTATTAAAGACAATATGATCATTGTCTTTGAGTCTAAATGCTTCAAGAGCAAACTCAGACTTTGATAAAATACGAATAGAATCTAATATATTGATAAATTTCATTTAAAACCTAATTTAAACTTCACATCAACTGGAAAGACTTGTTTAACTTTAGAATTATCACAACTCAATTTCTTACCGTTGAACCATACCCAATTATAAATCTTTTGATTGAATGTGTCTGCACCACTATCATATTCAATATAACGATAGTGTGGAGCATTTGCATTGGCCAAAGAAGCTAGTAAACTAATAGCAGATGGAAATGCTCCCATTACTTCCCTATCATTGCAGCCTCTAATCTCCTTTGCTGAATCCACAACAAACTCCCCTTTAGAGTCTCTGATATTTCTAACCCATGAGCGACTTCGACAATTGTAATAATAACCAGAATCAGTTGCATATTCAAATGCACTTAAATATTCAATTAACCAATGTTCTTTCATCTGATTCTTAATATTAAAGTGGCGGACATATTTACGACAAATTAAAAATTTATTCCAATAATTCTTATGATAATTTTGAAATCTCTTAGCGATTCCCTCTTTAGACTTAAATACCCTTAAGGCCTTATCATAAACACTTTGGCATGAGTTTCTTAGGGTTGCTAATTCTTTATTTGTAAATAAATGTCCTGAGTTAATGACGTATTTTAAAGCTCTAGTTGGTAGAATTGGAGACTCTAAGCGATAAGCGCCTTTTGATGTACGACCGATATCATTGTGACCCATTGAATTTTCAAGGAATGCTTTAAAATAATCCCAATCAACATATTTCTTTAACGAATTAAGCCCATATGCTTTAGTAAGATCTTCATCAAGCATACTCTTTGCTATCAAAATAACCTCTGAGTCCCACTGGTTTCTCAAGTCACATAAACCACTCAAGCAACTCTTAAGGATAACACCACCTATAACTTGAACCTGAATTGTTTCTTCATTAGGAAACTTGCCATCAACGAGATATTTCAAGTCGCCAAATACTGCAACTCGTTGAGGTCTTCCATTGCTTCCAAGTAGCCTTGGAATATAGGCCCAAGAAAAGTTTGGCCTATTAATAGATGAGGAATAATTTTTCCAGATATCTTCAGTTTTACAATAATTTCTTTCTTTGTAGAGACGGCCACTCACAAGATCAATGTCATATTGGAAGGCACTATCACGGGGCGTTGTAATAAAAACATCAACAAGGCGTTTTTTTACATCAATCTGTGGTGCAAAGTCGAAGAATAGATGACCAATTGTTCTACCTTCATAGTTTTTGTAGGAAAATTTCTCACCTGCATCAAACCAACTTGGGTTAACTTCTTTCGTCGGAAGTACAATTTTTTTTGTTGCACAACCAATTATAGTAAAGGCAAGTAAAAGAAAAATGAATTTAGTAGTTTTTTTGAATTGACAAATATACACATTATAGTCCAAAATCTTAAAACGCAATTAACGGTTCGGTGTTGGAATTGGTAGACAATCTGGATTTAAAATCCAGTGGGGGCAACCCCGTGCGGGTTCAAGTCCCGCCCGAACCACCATTTCTTTATTCTAATATTATCAACTTAACATTCAACTTAATCAAGCTCATTATTAGAAACATTAATTTCAGGATTTATTCGATGCGAAATTTATGCAGCAGATTTATTTTGATCGTCGTTATTGAGAATCTCTAGCATACACTCACCAATAACTTCTAAGACTGTATCTGAAACTGCTTCAAAACGTATACCAAGGCCTTTAGGTCTCTTTTGTGCACTTGTACGCATAATTGTAAAATCAATTGCAATTGCTCTTTCGAAGCGGCCTTCTGAGATAAAGATTGTTCCCATTGAATCTTGCGTAAAGACATCTTCAAATTGTGTCACTTCAATAAAGCCACCACTTAAAGAAAGGTTCGTTAAATAACCTTTAAATTCTTTTTGAACTCCGCGGATAGAGAACGAAACAATTTCTTGTAGGCCAACGCGATATTCAGTTCTTTCTATTAAGTATTTATTATTTTCTGGATTTTGCGGATCATCGAAGATCTTTTCTGCTTTTGTATTTAGCTCTAGGCAGTCTCTTGAAGGAACCCAAGAAGCTCCAACTTTCTTTTTCACAAGAGTGTCGCCTTTAATATTTCCTTTGATAAGATCTTCTAGCATCTCATCAAAACGAAGAGGACCGACAACTCCAGCACCTGTATCATATAACCAAGTCTTCTTATTTGAGATTTCATAAGACTTACCACTTTTAAGGCCTTCTAGATTAAGACTTTCAAGCTCATCATCATCTGATTGGGCTCGACTAGAAGAGGCCATCTCTAGTCCTCCACTTGAAATATCAAATTCACCAGTTACTTCTTCGCTCGCATCAGTCTCGTCAATAACTGGGCCGTCACTGATGAGAACATCTTGAGAGATCATATTAATCTTTGGCTTTAAATCTTCTTCAGGATGATTAACTTCTTGTGTTTCATTCGTAACTTCTAAAACTTCTTCTTCCACATTATTTGTAGGAGTTTGAGAAGCTTTTAATGAATATTCTCTGAAGTGTTCAAGCTCTCTTTCTGCAACTTCAAGTTTAGCATTTAAGGCCTTGGCCTTAGCAATAACCTTAGAAAGGTTCTTCTTGGCCAATTTATTTTCTACAGAAAGATTCTTATATTTAACTTTTAATGCTTCAAACTTTTTCTTGTACTCAACGGCATCGACTCCACTATCTTCTATTTCACGAGCTGCTGATTTTGGAATATTCTTAATCGCATCACCAATACGTGTTTCAACTGCTTCCACCTTTACAGACATTTCATCACGTAATTGACCAACCTCTTCTTTAATTAGCCTAGAAATAATAGCTACTAACTCATTTTGGTCTGTGCTTGGTGCTTCAACTTTTTGGATGATGGCCATACCTTCTGGCGAAGTTTCAGGACAATCAAAATCTGTAGGAGATTTTTGCAGGGCCTTTCTTACCACATCAGGAATCTGGTGCTCACTTAAATGACTCCATATTCCCTTTCCAGAATCAAAAGCATATTGATTTGAAAAAACGACTCCAGACAACGCCTCAACATAGAGATCGTTGAGATCAACTTCCCTAAAATCTGTTAATGTGTCTGCAATAATAATCTTTTTCAAAGTCATCCTCTTTTACTACTCTTAGTATATCGGTAAGATATTAATTAAAGTTTAATAATAACAAAGGCTTATATTCAATTTGTTTAGTATAGTTATCAAGTTTTCCTAGAACTAGTTACTAAGTGACTGAAAATACTTATTTTAAAAATTTATGAACAATATAGAAAACGAAATAAAATTGGCAAAAATAGTTGGTTTTGACCTAAATAAGGTCTCTGAAATCGAGTCTCAACTAAATAATGGCCATTCACAAGATCAAGATAACCTCTACCTTCAAGGCCTAAAAGAAGAGGCGATCAATACATCTCTATTGGATTTTTATGAGATTTTAAAAGAAGTACAATCCAGAAGTAATGGAGAGGAAGTTACCATTTGTGATATTGGAGCATCCTATTGCAAAATGGCATTTGTGGCCCAGGCCTATTTTCCTAAAATAACGATAGTAAGTATCGAGCCAGTAAAAGAGAGAATTGACTACGCCATCAATATTCTGGATTCATCAAAACATATCTTTTTAAACGACTACTTTAGAAAGACTCATGTCGAAAAATATCGCCCAGACTATATCTTTCTCTACTTTCCTGTATGTGATGCACTTGAGGAAATCTTAGAAATTATTGACTCACCTATTATCGCCATAGAGGCACACGGACAACTAATTAACCGATTAGGCCACGCATATAAGCATAAAGAAGTATTTACGAAACTTATTATGCCAAGACATAATCCAATGAGTTACTTTTTTAGCAAGCGAAGAGACAGTGAAGCTATCGTATCTTTAAACCACCTCAGCTCAAGCGCTGACGACCTTATGATAATAAATGATAGAAAGCCTTGGTTTGCAGACAAAGAAGGCCTAAGAGCTTATTTTGATGAGGAAGAGAAGATTACCATTGAACTTCAAAACCCTCCTCGCACAATCCACTTTAGTGACAACTTAGAAACAATAAAAAGTAGCGAGCTTGATACTAACGTTCAACAAATCATTTCCATGCGACGTGAAGGTAAGCAAATTGATGGATGCTATATTCGTAAGATTTTTGTGGATGGGAGTTATGAGCTTTCAAGTGGGGTGATAAGGAAGTAAGACTTTCCCATTGCTCCAGAGACGAACCGGCGTGCATAAACGCACGCCTCTCGACAAGCTCCCTAGCTGAAGAGCATGGGAGCCTATACCGCGTCAAATCTTAGCTTCGCTAAGATGCCGCGGTTATATATTTAGAGGTTTTTTATCAAAGGCATCAAGAGCAGCTTCTTTGAATGCTTCAGAATAAGTCGGGTGTGCATGACAAATGCGCCCGATATCTTCAGCAGCAGCTCTAAACTCCATAGCAGTTGCAGCTTCAGCAATTAAGTCTGCAGCACGAGGACCTACGATATGAACTCCTAGGATCTCATCTGTTTCTTTATCAGCTAGAACCTTTACGAAACCATCAGACTCATTTGAGGCACGAGCACGTCCACTTGCTTTAAATGGAAACTTCCCAGATTTATAAGGAGTCTTATTCGACTTAAGCTCTTGCTCTGTTACACCAACTGAAGCAACCTCTGGCCAAGTGTAGACGACACCAGGAATAAGGTTGTAATTGATATGTGGCTTTTGACCAGCAATGATCTCAGCACAAACAACACCTTCTTCTTCCGCTTTATGCGCAAGCATTGGCCCTGTTGTAACGTCACCAATTGCATAAATATGAGAAACGTTAGTTCTTAGATGATCATCAGTAATAACACGTCCACGCTCATCAAGATTTACACCAGCATTCTCAAGACCTAGCTTGTCAGTATATGGACGACGTCCAACGGCCATTAGGCAGTAGTCACCTTCAAGTTTAATCTCTTCTTCATTCTTTTTGTTTTTGGCCTTAACGTGAACTTTTGCGCCTTTTCTAACAACTTCAGTTACACCGTGACCTGTATAGAATTCCATTCCTTGCTTCTTAAGAACTTTTCTCATCTCTTTTGAGCAGTCTTTATCCATTGTTGCAAGAATTGAATCAGCATATTCAACAACAGAAACTTTTGATCCAAGTCTTAGGAAAACTGAACCAAGCTCAAGTCCAATAACTCCCCCACCAATTACGATGAAGTGCTTTGGAAGAGTTTCAAGCTTAAGAGCTTCTGTACTTGTAATGATTCTTTCTTTATCGATCTCGATTCCAGGAATTGTTGCAGGCTTTGAACCTGTTGCAATAATAAAGTTTTTTGCCTTAATAGTTTCCTCTTTTTCACCTTCAACTTTAAGAGTGTGAGCATCTACAAATGATCCAAACCCATGGAAAGTTTCAACTTTATTTTTCCCCATAAGGTATGTGATACCACCTGAAGTATCTGCGACAACACCAGCGACACGTTCTGCCATCTTTTTTAGATCGGCCTTAACTTTACCAGTTGTGATTCCGTGTGCCTCAAACTCATGAACTGCTTCATGATACTTCTCACTTGAATCAAGCCATGCTTTTGATGGGATACAACCAACATTTAGGCATGTTCCACCAAGAGTATCGTATTTTTCAACGATCGCTACTTTCATTCCTAGTTGTGCACAACGAACAGCACTGATATATCCACCAGGACCTGAACCAATTATAACAACATCAAATTCTTTACTCATATTTATTCCTTTCTACGGGTGCCATGCACCTTTTGTTTCGCATTTGCGAAACAAAAGGTGCATGGCACCCAACATTTTAAATATCCAGAAGCATTCTAGCAGGATCTTCTAACATCTCTTTTACCATCTTAAGGAATGTTACTGATTCCTTACCATCAATAATTCTGTGGTCATAAGATAGTGCAAGATACATTACAGGGTGAATAACAACCTGTCCGTTAACAGCTACTGGTCTTTCAACAATATTGTGCATTCCTAGAATCGCAGATTGAGGAACGTTAATAATTGGCGTTGAAAGCATTGAACCGAAAACACCACCATTAGTGATAGTAAATGTTCCACCAGTCATTTCGTCTACTGTAAGCTTTCCATCGCGACCTTTAAGAGCAAGTCTCCTTACTTCTTTTTCAATTTGAGCAAGACTTAAGCTTTCAGCATTTCTAATAACTGGAACAACTAGACCTTTTGGAGTTGATACCGCGATACCAACATCTGCATAGTCGTGATAGATGATATTTTCACCATCAATCTGTGCGTTAACACCTTTGATTTCCATAAGAGCTTTTGTACATGCTTTTGTGAAAAAAGACATGAACCCAAGTCCGATATCGTGCTTATCTTTGAAAGCATCTTTATACTTCTTACGAAGCTCCATCACGTTATACATATCAACTTCGTTGAAAGTTGTTAGCATTGCCGTTGTATTCTTAGCTTCCACAAGACGCTTAGCGATTGTCTTACGGATACGCTTCATTTTCACTTCTTCTTTTCCTCTACTTGCTCCACCCATTGGTGTTTGTGTTTCAATTTCAGGAGCTGGAGCAGCTTTTGCAGCTGGAGCCGAAGCTGGTTTAGAAGCTTTTGCATTTACTGCATCATTCTTTGTTATGCGGCCATCTTTCCCTGTTCCATTTACACTTGAAGCATCAATTCCTTTTTCTGCAAGAATCTTTGAAGCGGCTGGAGATGGATAATTCTTATCTCCACCTTCAGGTGCATTTGCGGCTGGAGTTGTAGGAGCTTCAGTTGAAGTTGGAGCATCATCGCTTGAACCTTGTTCTGGAGCAGAAGCTGAAGTATCAAGCTCAGCAACTACGGCACCAATTTCAAGCTCTGCACCTTCTTCAGCGATAATCTTGATTACACCACTTTCTTCAGCAGGAAGAGGAAGTGTCGCCTTGTCTGATTCTACTTCAACAAGTTCGTCACCTTCGTTTACAAAGTCTCCATCAGCAACAAGCCACTCTCCAAGAGCTACTTCTGTGATTGATTCTCCAATTGGTGGAATAGTAATTTTTACGATTGCCATTTTTTATCCTTATTTATTTTTTAGCTAAAAGCTTTTTCTACTATAGTCTCTTGTTCTTTAACGTGTACCGAAGCATATCCTGTTGCTGGAGAAGCCGAAGCTTTTCTTGATACACAATCAATATCTCTAAAAGTATCACGCCAACGATTTAAATGCATCCAAGCTCCCATATTCGATGGTTCTTCTTGGACCCAACGGTGAGTTGCATCAGGATACTTATCAAGGATTTCCTTAATTTTAGTTGTTGGTAGCGGGTATAATTGCTCCAGACGAACAATGGCCACATCTTTACGGTCATTTTCTTGCTGATGCTTAAGTAGATCGTAATAAACTTTACCTGAGCAAAGAAGAACCTTCTTAACATCTTTAGCTTTCACCCAAGAATCATCAACGACTTCTTCAAACTTGCCACTTGTGAAGTCTTCTACTTTAGACTGACAAAGCGGGTGTCTTAAAAGAGATTTTGGAGTGAAAACAACCAGTGGTTTTCTAAATTCCCACTTAAGCTGACGTCTTAGAGCATGGAACATATTTGCTGGAGTTGTAATATTACAAATAACCATATTTTCTTCAGCACATTGTTGTAAGAATCTCTCTGGTCGACAAGAAGAGTGCTCAGGTCCTGCTCCTTCATAACCGTGTGGTAGAAGCATAACTAAGTTACTCATTCTTCTCCACTTACTTTCTGCAGCTGAGATGAATTGGTCGATAACAATTTGAGCACCATTAGTGAAATCACCAAATTGTGCTTCCCAGATATTTAGAGCATGTGGCGTTGCTTGAGAATAACCATATTCAAAAGCAAGTACAGCATATTCAGATAGAAGTGAATTATAGATATAGAAGTCACCTTGACCAGTTGTTAGGTGTTCTAGGCCACAGTATGCTTCATTTGTTTTCTCATCAAAAACTTTTGCGTGACGGTGTGAGAATGTCCCACGAATAACGTCTTCACCAGAAAAGCGTACATCATTTCCTTCTGTCAGAATTGAACCGTAAGCAAATAGCTCTGCTAGTGCCCAATCAATTTCATCATTCTCATAACTTGCCTTTCTTTGATCAAGAAGCTTTTGAGCTTTTCTTAAAGTCTTAAAGCCTTCAGGAGTTGAAGTTATTGATGAAATAATATTATCTAGAACGCTCTTTTCAACAGCAGTCTCAGGTGAGCTTAAAAAGTCTTCTAATTTAGAAAAACGAAGATCTCCCCACTCTCTATGTGGACCTGGTACTTTCTTTGGAATTTCGTTTTGTTTAACATTATTAAAACGATCAGAAAGAAGGTCTTTAAATTCTTTTTGCATCTCTTTTGCAACTGCACGATCAACTGATCCACTAGCTGCTAATTCTTCAATATACATTTCACGAGGATTCTTATGCTTTGAAATCATCCCGTAAAGTTCAGGTTGAGTATATTTCGGCTCATCACCTTCGTTATGACCGTGCTTACGGTAACAAACCATATCAACGAAAACATCACGCTTAAACTTCTGTCTGAATTTAACAGCAAGCTGACAAGCGTAAACAACGTCTTCAGGGCAGTCACCATTAACGTGAATAACTGGAATATTCAACATCTTTGCTACAGATGTTGAGTAATGAGATGAACGTGCATCTGTAAAGTCAGTCGTGAAACCAATTTGATTATTAATTACAAAGTGGATCGACCCACCTGTTCGGTAACCAGGAAGCTCCGACATTTGTAATGTTTCGTAAACAATCCCTTGACCAGCTACGGCCGCATCACCGTGAATGACAATTGGGATAATCTTACTTTCATCACCTTCATAAGCAATATCAATTTGTGCACGAGCATAACCAGTTGCCACAGGAGATACTGTTTCAAGGTGAGATGGATTTGGTAGAAGTTTTAAATAAACTTCTTTATCGTCTTCTGTTTTTGTTACAGAAGTAAATCCCATGTGGTATTTAACGTCACCATCACCTTCACCTTCAGCTTGTTCAACAGAGTTTCCTTCAAATTCAGAGAAGATATACTCATATGTTTTACCAAGAGTGTTGGCAAGAACGTTTAGACGTCCGCGGTGGGCCATTCCAATAATATATTCTTTAGCTCCTAGTCTTGCACCTTCATTAATAACGGCATCAAGTCCAGGAATTGTCGACTCTCCACCTTCTAGTGAGAATCTCTTTTGACCTGTGTATTTTGTTTGAAGAAAGTTTTCAAAAACATTAGCTTCGTTCAGTTTGTGAAGAATTCGTTTCTTCTTATCAACTGTAAATTCTTTCTTTAAATATGTGCTTTCAAATTCTTCTCTAAACCAACGTCTCATTTCAGTGTCATCTGAGTGCATATACTCAACACCGATCTTTCCGCAGTAAAGCTTCATCATGTGGTCCATAATATTTTGAAGAGTCGTTGCTCCTAGGCCAACAAACTCACCACAAGTAAATACTTCTTTTAAATCAGAGTCAGATAAATCGTAGTCTTTTAAAGAAATATGGGCACGACGATCAATTCTTGGACGAATCGGGTTTGTATCCGATAGTAAGTGTCCACGTGAACGAAATGATTGAATTAGTCTAAATACGTTGAATTCTTTGCGAAGCTTTTCATCGCTGACATCTCCGCCGCTAGCAGATCCCTTACCTGCACCAAACTCAAAACCTAGGAAAAAGTTACGCCAGCTCTCCTCAACTTCTTGAGGGTTTGCTTCGTATTGTTCATAGAGAGAGTCGATGTAAGAAATGTCTGAACTAGAGAGGGTTGAAAAGTCGAATTTTTCCATTTGATAAAATCCATTTTACTGCTTTGCAGTTACTACAAATTAATAATTTAGGCGTCTTAATATACATTATATCTTAACAGTTCGTGAAGTTTTCTTTTTGCACAGGCAAGCTTTGACTAGATAAAAATTAAAGTGATAAAGTCGGCTTCACCACACAAAAAATAACAGGAGAATTTATGGACTCAAGAAAATATATGAGTGATGCAATCAGAACGGAATCAAGAGACTTTGATGCGATGAATACACGTCTTTTAGACGATGGAGTTAAAAGACTTCTTCACGCTGGAATTGGTATTTCAACAGAAGCAGGTGAATTCCTTGATGCTCTAAAGAAGCATATATTCTACGGTAAGGAACTTGACCGTGTTAATCTTGCGGAAGAGCTAGGTGATCTTTTCTGGTATATGGCAATTGTTGGTGATGAGCTAGGAATTAAGTTTGAAGACGTAATGGAGCGCAATATCACAAAACTTAAGGCGCGTTATGGTGAAAAGTTCAGTGAAGAAAAGGCCGACAAGCGCGATCTTGAAAGCGAAAGAAAAATTCTTGAGGGTCAGGCTTTTAACTAATGAAACTTAACAGAATCTTTATATTTAATTTGGCGATCTTTTTAATCGCCTTAACTACTTTCTCATCTTGTCAGAGCGATAAACTACAATTCTATCGCCTTTCTGGCCCAACGATGGGGACAATATACAACATAAAATTTATTGCACCACAGGGATACAATGAATTAAAGCTAAAAAAAGATGTTGAAATTCGTCTCGATGAAGTCAACAAGGCCATGAGTACATATATAAGCGACTCAGAGATCTCATTATTTAACAAAATGAGTAAAGATGAGAAATTCTTCCCAGGCAAAGACTTTAAGAGAACTCTTGAGCATGCACTTGATGTAGCGAAAAAGACAGATGGTACTTTTGATCCAACAATAGGAACTCTTGTAAACCTTTGGGGTTTTGGTCCAAATGGGAAGAGAAAGATTCCATCACAGTCTGATGTACTAGCTGCAAAAGAGAAAGTTGGTTATGAGAAAATCAAACTAGATGGCAATACTCTTACGAAGTCTGTTGATGGAGTCTACTTAGACTTATCTGCTTCAGCCAAAGGTTACGGGGTTGATGCATTAATTGAGCTATTGAAGTCTCAAGGAATACGAAATGCCCTAGTAGAAGTGGGAGGCGAAGTACGAACAATGGGAGAATCCCTTACAAGACCGTGGAAAATTGGAGTCGAGTCCCCTTCTAATAAAGACGGCAATCCCGTCGTTCGTGTCGTAACAATGAAAGACGTTGCTCTAGCGACTTCTGGTGATTACCGAAACTTTTTTAAAGAAGGTGGCAAACGCTATCAACATACGATCAACTTCAAATCCGGAGCACCTGTTGCATCACAACTTGCATCAGTGAGCGTTGTTTCAGATACATGTATGGATGCAGATGCATGGGCCACGGCCTTAATGGCAATGGGTAAAGAGAAGGCCATTGCCTATGCTAAAAAAAATAAATTGAAAGCGTTCTTCATCTATCGTTCTGACGATGGTTCAGGAAAGTATTTAGAGACATCGACAGAGGAATTTGATAAGATAACCAAGTAAAACACTCTGATACGGAGACATTATGGATTCAAATATTAAGCTATTTTTCGTTACTTTTGCTGTCCTTGCTATCTCGATTACGGGAATGGCAGTAGGTGTCATCCTTTCAAATCGTAAGCTTCAAGGCTCTTGTGGTGGACTTGGAAAAATCATTGGTGAAGATTGCATGTTTTGTGAAAAAAAAGAAGAATGCAAAGAACACCCTGAAGAAGCGCAAGATTGCCTAAAGGCATAATCAAAATTCCTCAAATAGATTTCAAATAACAAAAAGGCTCCAAATTGGGGCCTTTTTACTATCCTATAGGGCCAAAAGGAACCCTTTAAGCACTTTTGCACCAGCGTAAGTAGTTGAATGTACGTGTTCAAACTTGGCACAGTTCATGCTTTTATATTGGCAACAAAGCTATTAAACAGGAAGTTTAAAGCTGACGGCTTCAGGAAGAGCGAACCATTAGGGAAAAGAGGCCAATATGAAAAGTACAATGAGGAGAGCACTTTACATCACTTTAGGATTAGTTATGTTATCAATAACAATCCAAGAAAGAGTTCACGCAAGAACAATGAAGAGAATCACGCCTGAGCAAGTACAAAAACTTGATCGTGGAATGGCAGTTGAGACTTACAGAGGAGAATTTCTCGATATCAGCTCAATCTCAAATATCCGCAAGACTTTTGGAAACTTAGCAGATCTTAAAGATGGTCGCGAGATCAGACTTAAGAATGGTGATACTTTAACAGCACAAGATATCAAATTTCTATATGTTGAAAGATTTGGTGGAGATGCACCAAAGAGAGGAAAGAAGTTAGAAATCGCAAGAACACCACATGACGAGGAGTAATCAATTATTTTCAATACAATTTGCTACGTCTTCCTTAGTAGCAATGACCAGTAAGACATCCGGGTCGCTCGAAAGAGCGGCCTTTCTTTTTTTATCTGCAATTATTTTACGTCCTGTAGGCATCATTAAATAAAGAATTCTAAATCCTTTATTAATAAATAGTCTTTCATATTCCATAAAATCTAATACAGTCACTTCCATATTCTCAAGTAACATCTTCTTATGTGAAACCATGGCCTCCATACAAAAGAGCCCGCCTACACTTAACTTTTGAAATACGTTTTCTAAGTAATGAGAAATATCATCCTTAGATGAAAGATAATGAATATGATGAGAGTCTAAAATGAGATCAAACTCACCTTCTAATTCATTAAGTGAAAGACTTGATAAACATTTAAAGGAGCCTTGTGGAAAGTTTTGAGATGCCTTCTTAATCGCCTCTTGCGATCGGTCGATGCCCAAAGTTTCAAAGAATTCAAAAGAAGACAGTTGTAAACCTTGACCACAGCCTACTTCTAAAGTTCGATGAATATCAATTGAACTTAAATCAAGGGCCTTTGCCACAAGCTCTTGCAAGCTAGGTGCTAATTGAAAATGGTCACTATCTAAATGGGCCTTATTAAACTTATCCACACCTTAGTATAGCGGCCCCATCTCTACAAAGTCACTTGAGCGATAAAAATCATTTGGTGATAGTCCAGGTTGACCATGTGGAGGCTCATTTCCACCAAAGTAGCGGCGCCAACCATCTTCATTTACATCATAGCGCATCGGTTTTGGCGCAAAGTTCTCAATTGCATAAACACTCTTTAAAAGCTTATAGATAAATTCAGAGCAATAAAGCTTATCATCATCCCAAGTGTATTCATGGTCAAATGGCATATTTAAGAAATCATTTTGATAACTTTCTAAAAGAGCTCTTCTCTTTGTGAAGTTTATAAACTTAGGTCTTACAACTTGAACTGGCTTATTTGTATAGCGAAGAAATTTTGCAAGCGGTAGATGATGAACAATCCCAAGAGATTGGGCCACATATACTTTCGTTCCATATTTTAAAATAATACCAGAATGAGAAAATGGCCCATTGGTTTGTTTCTCAATTAACTCACAGCTGAAGCAGTCCATATCTAAAAGTAGAATATCTCCTGTTTTTAGCTCATCCATTGGTAGTGCCAATGTTTTAAGGCTAGCAAAAATCGACATTATCAGTATTAATCCAGCTGTCTTCATATCAAAACCTCTATCTTTTCAGATACTTAAAGTAGGTACTCCTCATTTCCCTACTATCATAAGACCAAGCTTTGCTGTTATACTACTTAAGTAACTAGATTTATACCCTAAAAAAAAGGGACAAGTAAAAATGAAAGGCATAATTCTAACGTTCATATTTTTAAGTTTCGCACTTGGGCACTTTGATATCTTTGCTTCCTCAAAGTCGTGCCCTACTGGACAAACATTCAATCGAACATTAAATCGCTGTATGTACACAGAAGGCTCAATCAAGAACCGAGATGAGTTCACGAAATGTGAAAAGATCGAAGGCAAGGCCCAAAGACAAGAGTGTATGAAGAATGCAGCAGATGAGCGCCAGGCCAAGGCCGTTGAAGAATTAGCAGAGGACGGCTCTGCTAGAGTAACAGGCGGTGAAGCAGAAGACACTGGAGATGGAAACTTCCTCACTGGCTTTTCTGAAGCTTGGGGTATTGTTACGGCCGTAACATCTGCGACTGTCGCAATCGCAAACTCTGATTGGTTTAGTGAAGATAACAAACCAACAGATGCTGACTCAACAAAGAAGCCAGTAGAAGAACCAAAACAACCAGAGCAAGTTGCAGAAGGTGAACAGCAAAATCCACCCGATAAAAGTGAAACTCAAGAACAAACTGAAGAAAATAATGATACATGTAAGTCATGTCTCGTTCTAAGTGGTGTCTCACTTTATAGCTTCTATCAAACGAAAATGAATCAAGAAGATGTAAAGAAGAAAACAGATGAGATGAAAGCTGAATATGAAGAGATCTCTAGTAATGCTGAAACCATGAAGAATGCACAAATGGCCGCATACGATATGTTAGAAAAAGAGCAGCAATATGTTGCTGAAGTTTCGGCCAAGCAAGCAAAGCAATTTAAGACACTGGCCTTAGGGTATACAGCAGCAGCGGGTGTAGCTGTCATGGAGATGTGGAGCACAGGCTTTGCAGCGTGTGGCTCATTTAAGGATTCCTTTACTAAACTAGATTCCCTAGCGGGATGGAAAGGTGTTTTTAATAACCCATGTGGAGTTCTTGTAAGCTCTGCAGTGACTGTTCCATCAGCCCTCCTCGTCTCTTCACAGGCAAAGAAGAATAAACAAGATGCAGAATCAAATGTTGAACAAGTAAAGATCTTAAAAGAGAAGTACACGAAGTCCATTGCTTCATTCTGTCCAGATGGAAGAGATGATTTAAGTAACCCTCCTTGTTACTGTTATACTTCTGATGGAAATAGAAATCCTAATCGAGAAAAGTCTAATACATGTCAAGCATACTGGAATCGTTACTTTGGTAAGTTTGTGGCAACAAGTGATTCAAGTCGAGCTGCAAAAAGTAGCAATCCAGAAGGCTGTATTTTTAAAGACGGGAAATTTGACCGCGAATGTCAGTGTCGTAAGTTAAAAAATAATAAGGGTGAAAACGCTTGTATGACAGTTTCTGTATCACCTGGTTCCCTAAGTGGAGCACTTGGAGGACTTGATGCTTCAGAAGGTGTAAGAGTCGCAAATGAAGCCCTTCAAGGAAACGGTGGAACATACAATGCTAGCACTTCAGATAAAACAGCTGCTATGGCAGGAAAGACGATACAGGCATTAAAGAAGAAAATCGAAGGACCTTTTGCAAAATCAACAGGTGTTAGTCTTGATAAAGTCGCAGATAAAATAGCTAGAGACCTTGCAAAAAGTGGAAATAATAATGTTGCTATCTTTAATGGTGCCGGAGCAGGTGAACAATTTGCTCGTCTTAGGCCAACAGATTCATCATTTCAAAATGCGCTAACTAGTGTAGAGAAAAACTCTCCAGCAAAGAAGTCTCTTGTTGTGAGAAAACAAAATACGCGTCGATCAAATAAGAAAAGCACTGGTAGTAAGTGGAAGTTTAGTAATGACTCAAGCTCTGAAGTTTTAAGTTATGGACAAGGAGCTGGTGATGGCGATTCAAAGAAGCGCTATGATTACGGTGATAACGATATTATTAAAGATAAGTCCGTCTCAATTTTTAAAGTTATCTCACATCGCTATGTTCAGTCAGGACTAAAGAAATTATTTGAAGAATAGATAGATTAGGAAAACTATGAGTAATGTTAACAAGGAAGTTCTATTTGGTATGACCAAAGATCATCTTATCTTTGATGAATCAATTAAGCGCTACTTTCACAAAGACTCATATAATGACTTTCAAGAATTTAAGAAATACGCCCATGAAAATGGAATTGATTTTTATGTAACAAGCTCATTTCGCTCTTTTGAAGATCAATTAAGGATCTGGAACGAAAAGTGTGAAGGTAAAAGACCGATCTATAATCGTGAAGGTGTTGAGCTAGACGTTGAGAAATTATCTTCCCATGAAATTGTAAAAAGCATTATTAACTGGTCTGCCCTACCAGGAACTTCACGTCATCATTGGGGAACAGAGCTAGATGTCGTTGATGGAAATAGCTGGCCACAAGGTTATCATATCCAACTCATACCTTCTGAATTTGAAAAAGATGGACCTTTTTATGAATTTGGCCAATGGCTAAATAAGCAAATTGAAGAGCAAAAAAGCTATTCTTACTATAGGCCATATCTTGAGGATCTTGGAGGAGTTGCTCCTGAAGCATGGCATATTAGTTACGCTAAGATTTCCGCAAAATATCACAAGCAATATACATACGAAATTTTCTGTGAATTATTAGAGCATGAAAAGATGCGTGAGCTTACTTTCTTAGATGAAGTGAAAGCAAACTCACAGCATATATATGATCATTTCTTTAAAAAACTTTTGGCCTAATCAAGGCAATTTAATTCTTCAACGTAGAAGCTATTATAACCTTCAACATCATTTGAAGTAACCTGAGTTAATTCATATTCTCCGTTAGAACATTCTTCAAGGTAATTTCCTTGTTTAAAGTCTACAACAAGAGTTTCATCCTGAGTCTTGATAACTTTAATAGGAATCGCTGTTCCAAGCATTCCAACCTTAACTTCTTTAAGCTCACCTTGAACAGAAAAAGCTTGTGCACTAAGTGAAATAAATAGAACTGATAATACTGCTAAAATCTTCATACTGGCTCCCTAAATAGTTTTAAACTATTTATCACAATTGAGCTTCTAGCATGAGTTTTGAGTAAAACTTACAAACTTTTCTTTTTTAAGCCAATTGCATCTAACCATTCACTATTAGCAGCGATAAGCTTTCTTGCCTTAAGATCAAAAAGCCCTACATCCATAGTAATCGTATTATAGACTTTGCCATCATGATCACGCATTTCTTGCTGAATCGTTAAGACCTTTGGATTCTTTATTTCTATAATCTTCGTATGAATCTTTATTGGCTGTCTTAATGTTAGCTCGGCCTTGTATTTGATATTGATCTCAATAATAACAGGGCCTCGTTTTTCTTTCATGATACGGCCAACACCCCAATTATTCTTAGTGATCATCTCCCATCGTGCCTGCTCATAAATTTCTAAATATGTGGCATTATTCATATGCCCTAAAAAATCTAAATGAGTCTCTTGCACAATAAAATCAAAGACAGATTCTTCCACATCGTAATTTTCAATATTTACATCAAATTGTTCACTCATATTTAGCACCTCTAACTTACTGAAATCTTAAAATTGGCCATTTAACTTGGCAAGTGGCCAAAGGCTATTTTACCTCTTGCTCAACTATAAATGAACAGGTTTTTAAGTACTTAAGTAATGCAACACCCCTCAAGAGGCCAAAACATGCTTAAATACTCAACTTTTAACAATAATTAACCGATTAGAACTTATAATTTAAGTAAGGATAACTTAACTTTCGAGATAACTATGAACATGAAAAAACTATTCGACACTGCAAAAGTATCATTCTATCTACTGCCAATACTTTGGTTATTGAATAATACCGTATATGCAAATCTAGGCAGTATAGACTGTTATAATAATAGTGGTCAAAAAGTTGAAATAGATCCTCCCATACAATTCAATCAAGCTAGTTGCAAGCAACGCGGTGGAAATCTCGCACGAACAACACTCGCTGGTACTGGTGAAACAGTATTAGTTCGCTTAACTCCTGATGAAATTGAGCAACAAGGTCTATCATCCAAAGCACCTATTGAAGGCGTAGTAGATGGACCACAAGGTGACGATGATAATGTGACGGTCACAAGAACAGAAACGACAACTTGTACAGGATCATTGGCTTCATGTAATACAGCGTTTGATATAGCAGGAACAGCCGAAGCTGCAGGACAAAGTGCAGCAAGAGCAGCAAGACCAACAATGGAAGAAGCTCCAGATGCGAGCGATGATAATAAGACCGTTTGGAATACATGCTACTCGACAGCTAATGGGGAGACATTAACCCCTGATAAGTTTAAAGAATGCGCAAATAGCGCTTGGGATGATTTAGTTATTTCAAATATCTCAAGCGATGATGTCGCTTATCGTGGTTCAAGTGCTGCAAGAGAGTGTCAGGCAGTCTTTGCAAAGGCTGCAAATGGAACTGATTGGAAAGATATTTCAAAGGATATCTACTCTAATGGAAGTGCAGATCTAGACTATAATAAGGCCGTAGCAATTTTTACAGTACGTCTTCATGGCGACTCTAAAAGAGGTCAGGAAATTCCTTCTGTGACAGTTTCAAAAGCAGCAAAGAAAGTTGCAGCTTGTTCTCAACTAGCAGCAGTCTTTGGTGAAAATTTTAAAGAAGGACGAGAACAAGAAGATCCATATATTAATCCTGAAAAATTAACATCAATGGATGGCAAGATCACTTGTAACCTAACAGGACTAGAAACACTTGATTATGACGAGTGTTCAGCTCTTATCGTAGCTCATAATAGTGCGGAAATTGGAACAGCTGCAAATAATACATTCCAACAATATGAGGCCCAATCACTTCGTAGTGAGCAGCAGCAAAAGCTTATGAATATGGACCCTAATTCAAATGTGACAACGGAAGCGCTTAAAACACAAAAAGATAATCTTGCCACTCAACAAGATATGGCAGAAAACAGACGTGCCATTCAAGCAGCAAGACTAGCGGCCATCGCTGGTTTCTCAGCGGCCATCCCAACAGTTGATGACTTCTTAGATAATCCAGCATTTTGTGAAAATCCAGTAGATGGTGCAATTTCAAAATTTGATACACATGTAAGTCAATTAACGACAGGTATTGGCGAGGGAAAAGTACTTTGTCGAAATCTACTGGATGGATCGAGATTTAATTACTTTAGAAATGGAAATGCAAAGAGAGCTGGGAATAAGATCGCAGCAGAAGCGGGTGTTGAAGTAGCGGCAGAGACCATGGCCGTTTCTCAACTTGGAAAACAAAAGAGAATGATTGATGGAGCGATTGGAAAAATCGAAGGGATGAACACTCTTGAACTACCAGAAGACTTTTATCAAAATGAAGATGTTTATATGCAATTTTGTACAGCAAACCCTACTCACCCAGATTGCCAGACAGGCTTTGGTGCAGCAGTAAATGTCCCAAGTTTTGGCGACTATAACGTTGGAGGCTTTGGAACAAATCAAGCTTACCAGCCTACAGATACAACAGAATCAACTGGTTCAGCAGCTTCAACAACTTCAGATCCAACTGCCGCTAATGTTGATACATCAACAGCGGTAACAAAGTCATCTCCAAGCGGAGGACTTAAAGGAAGATTTGGTTCTGGTGCAACTGTTACAGAAGGTGGAGGCCTAGCACAAGGTGCCGGCGGTGGTGGAAGTAACCCTGGTGGCGGCGGAGGCGGCGGAGGCTCCTCAGCAGGCGGTGGCGGTGAGCCACAGGCCGGAGCGACAGCAGCTTCAGGTGGAACCAAAGGTCTAAGCTATATCGGTGGACGTGGACCAAGTTTTGTTGGTGGACGTGGAATCGCAAGTAGAAGAAAGAACACAAAGAATGATGCAAATCCATTTAAGAATATGTTCGATAAAAATAAGAACCGTAACCTAAGTTCACTTAACTTTAAAGGTAAGGCGGCCATTGGTTCAAAGTCAGGAAATCTCTTCCAAAGAATTTCATCTGCCTATGATAAGGCCAATAATAAAGGAAACCTTTTAAAGTACGAAACAAAATCAATTGAATAGAAGCTAAAGTACGAACAAATACATCAAAAGTTTAAACACTGGGGCCAGATAATTTGGCCCCATTCTAATTCTACCCTAATAAAATCAAATACTTAAAAAGAAGAAAATTGGCACGTAACGTGTATGTGTATAAAGTAACTAAATGAGCGAGCACGATGCGTCGCAACGTAGACATAATGATGCCGAAAGTGCATATTTCAAGGACTGAGATATGAAAAAATCAAGGGAAGATATGACAAGTGTTCAAGAGATCCTATTAAGTGAACTAACACAAGCAAGAAGTTACGTAGAAAGAATCCTTCACGCAGTATGTGAATTGAGTGACACTCACCTAACGCCTAAAGCTAGAGTAGTTATTCAAGAATTTAGCGCTGAATATGAGAAATTAGTATGTGAACTAATTATTCCAAGCCACTTTGGTGAACTAAATCTCATTCACCAAGATAACTTCCGCCAAGGAAGAGAAAATCTTAGAATAATGAATAACTTTATTGAAAGCTTTGTAGCTCTTGGGCCAAAGAATGATGAAGAAGTTGTTGGTGCAATAACAAGATTAATTAATCTCGTTTATAAGTACACAAGAGAATTACACCTCGTTCTTATTGAAAAGTCATCCCTTGATGTGGCCACTCCTCGTATGGGTCTACTTAAGGCAATTGATATCAAAGAAAAGAAAGAAGTCATCAAACCACATGCAGTTATCAAGAAAGGTCCTTTTACTTTGATTGAAGGTGGACGTGTTGATGAGATTGACGAAGATGAGTTTGAAGATGAGGCCAGCCTTAATCCTCCACTCTACTTTCTTGAAACATTAGAAATTTTAAATCTTGCACATGCTAAGACTGCGCCAATACTTGGAATGAATGCAAAAAGAGAAGAGAAATATGAGCAAAATATTTCACAAGCTCACGTTCTAGTATCTAAGAAAGATTTGGCCGGCGCCCTAGAGTTATTTGAAAAGGCACGTGGCCATAAAGAGACGGCAGAAGTCTTAACACTGATGGCCTGGGTAAACTCTCAAATGGGAAATAATGAAGAAGCAAAGTCTCTTTGCTTAAAGGCCATTGAGATCGATCCTGAATATGGTGCTCCATACAACGATCTAGGAACCCTACTTTTAAATGAAGGTCATATCAATGAATCAATCAAATGGTATGAACTTGCTAAGAAGGCCCCTAAATATACAAATCGCGAATACCCGTACATCAATGCTGGTCGCGCATATATGCAACTTAATAACTTCGACAAAGCAATGGAAGAGTTTGAAGTTGCTCTTAAATTAGTTCCTGAAAATCAAGAACTTCGCCACACTGTTAGTAAAATTCGTGCTTCAGTACTAAAAGAAGAAGATAATACAACAAAGCGTGGCTTCCAAAAGTTCAAAGTTGATTTCTCCGATAACCAAGGCGATAATGATAACCAACCAACACAATAATTAAAGGTATGGATATCATTTATGGCAAAAGTTTCAGCACGTGAGCTAGCAAAGTTTTTAAATAATCATTTAAATATTTATGATTACCAAGACTATGGACCAAATGGCCTTCAAATTGAAGGTAGTTCTGAGATTTCAAAAATTGCATTTGCTGTATCAGCACAACGTGACTCAATTGAAAAAGCAGTTGAAATGGGAGCAAATGCAATGATTGTTCACCATGGACTATTCTGGAAATTTCATGGAGTAAGAACCGTTACAGGAAGCTTTGCAAAAAGAGTTAAACCTCTTATTAAAAATGATATTAACCTATTTGGTTACCACTTACCTCTTGATGCTCATCTTGAGGATGGTAATGCTGCTGGAATAGCAAAGAGGCTTGGTCTAAAGGACTTAGCACCATACGGGGATCACAAAGGAATGCCTACAGGGCTTCAAGGAAGGTTTGAAAGACCTCTCTCTCCAAGCGAGCTAAAAGACCTCCTAAAAAATATATTAAATCACGATATCATTCATAGTGAACCAAATGATGAAAAGATTTCATCGATGGGAATCATCACAGGTGGAGCTAACTCAGATTGGCGCTACTGTGTTCGCGAAGGGTTAGATGCCTATCTTACGGGAGAAATGAGTGAGCACGACTGGCATGAATCCAGAGAAGAAGGAATCCACTTCTTTGCAGGAGGCCATAATGCGACAGAAAGATTTGGTGTCCTTGCGCTTAAAGACTTGATTGAAGAAAAGTACGGGATTGAGTGCGTCTTCATCGACTCACCCAACCCAGCCTAGCTTATTTCTTAGACTTTCTTTTAAGAGAGAGAGTAATTGTAAATTCAGCAACTGGCTCATCATCAACATCTGGACAAGTTGCTGTGATCTTAAGCGGAAGATTATGTCTTTCGTCACTTGCTAGAACCATATCAACGAATTCGTCGATTTCCTTACCTTGCTTACAAGTAAAGACAGTATCCCCTTCAGCACGTTTTAGAAATTCCGCATGGAAATCTTTAAAAGCAAGAGAGACTCTCTTTCCTTTATCCATCGTTTTCTTCATTGCTGCAAATCCGCCTGCTAAATCAGCTCCACAAGCAAGAGCACCAAAGTACATACTATTTAGATGGTTCTTTGATCTTCTCGATAATGGAATCTTGATGGCAGTAACTTCTTCGCTTAATTCTATTACAGTCGGCCTTAACCAAAAGATCATTGGAACTTTTGTAAGACCAAAAAGACGCACAAAAGCAGTATTCCTTAAGCCTTCGGGAAGCTTATCTAGAACTTTCTTCATTACTTATTTCCCTTTAATTCAAGCGTTCTTTGATAAGCACGCTCCATTGCAATATTAAATATTTTTTCTAAATTTGATTCTTTTAAAGATTCCAAGGCTTCAAATGTAACACCTTTTTTTGATGTAACGTTTTCACGAAGTTCTTGTGCATCGTCATTTTGTACTAGCATTCTCCCAGCACCTTCTATTGTACCGGCAATCATTTGGTGTGCAAGCTTCTTATCAATTCCTCTTCTTTCAAGATCAGAAATTAGAATACGAGCTATTTCAAAAAAATATGCAGGACCAGAACCAGAAAAAGGAGTGATTATATCGATATCATCTTCTTTCTCAAAGACAGTATTGATTCCTTTTGTATTAAAGGCATCCCAGAAGTACTTCCATTTATCCTGATGAACTCTTTTAGACTTATAAAGGGCATTTACACCAAGACCAACTTGAGCAGGAGTATTAGGCATTATTCTAATAACCTCCTCACTTCCAAGAGCAGAAGCTAGTGATGCACTATCAACACCCGCAAGTAGAGAAACAATTGTAAGGTATGGATGAGATAAGAATTCAACCTCTTTTGCAACTTCTATTAATTGTTGTGGCTTAAATCCACACCAAATGAAGTCGATATGTTGATTTCTTAAGTCCTCTAAACTTTCAATCCAGTTTACATCAAAGTCCTCGGCGAACTTCTTGGCCTTTGTCCCAGAAGGAGTAAACACAAAGAACTCACTCTCATCACTTTCTTTAGCAACTGAAATAAAGTTAGGTAAAAGCGCACGGACCATATTCCCTGCGCCTAAAATAAGATGTCGATAGGCCATTACTGATCTAACTCCATCGGTGCACCATGCCTCATGATATTTACAGCGTAACTTCTTTCACATGAGAAAAGGTGGAAGAGATCAAAGTAAGAACAATTGATAAAGTCTTCAAGAGGAGTGATAAAAGTCGTCATTACAGATTGCCCATTATACTCACCTTGAATTTTATTGAACTCTCTAATATTCTCCTCATCTCCATCACAAATCACAACATCAAAATTCTCTTTTAGAAGCTCATGCATTTTATCTTTGTTTACAAAGTAACAATCAATATTCTTCTTAGAGAAACGATTCTTCTTTAAAATATCAATAAGGAAGTTCCACCATTGATAAGATGCTTTGTTAGAGCAAAGAACTGTCACACCTGTTCCTGCCGCTAAAGACATTAGAACAGCAAAGAATGTCTGCATATTAATATCTTTATTTAAACTTAAATAGAGTGCGCGGTCTTTATTAGCATCAAATACAGAGTAGTTAATCTGACCAGGAATATAGCGGTTATTTCGGCCATGATTTAATAGCTCAAGGTATTCTACTTCAAACCATTTTTTTAATTCAATAATATTATGTCTTTGACCACCAAATGTTCCAGGAAAGAGAGGACCAAAATTCCCAAGAATTTCATCAATAGCACCTAGAATCTTTTCACGTCTAATAAAGTGATCTGATCGAGAAGAGCGAGAGATGACAGGAGAATCGTTTCCACCCTCTTCATAGAAAGACTCAGAAATATCTTCATCACTTGGCCTTACAAATAGGCTTCGTAAGTAGTCTTCACCACCGGCCTTTGGACCTGTACCAGACATTTTAAATCCACCAAATGGCTCAATCGCAACACGAGCACCAGTGATACCACGGTTGATATAATTACTCCCCACAAGCATCTCTTTTGAAAGATAATCAATATCATCTTGAGATTGAGAGAAAATCCCACCTGTTAGTCCGTATTCAACGCTATTGAATAACTCTAATGCATCGTCATGATCATCATAAGGAAGAATGTGTACGACTGGTGCAAATAACTCTCGACATGCAAAGCTTTCAGGATCATAGGCGCGAGACTTTGGAAGTTCAATAACAGTTGGTCCAACGCAATAACCTGGAAGATCTTCCTCACTACGATTTACGTGAACTTTACCACCATACTTATGAGCTTCTTCACATGCTTGTTTCACTTGAGCGATTAAACGGTCTTTTTCTTCTTGGCTTACAAGTGGATTAATATAACTTGCAAAGTCTGTTGCTGGCCCGACATTAATATCAAGTGCAGCCTGTTTTAACCTTGCAATGAGTTTATCTTTAACTTCACGGTCAACAAGAACTCGTGATGCCGCCGAACATTTTTGTCCAGCGTGAGCAAATGCTGAGTAGAGAATTCCATCAACTGTTTCATCAAGTTCAGCGTTATTCGTTACAATTACAGCATTCTT